>JAAXHV010000020.1 GCA_012270695.1 Gammaproteobacteria bacterium
GATGGACTTGATCAGAGCTTCCATAACACATTGATAGCAAATATGTCTCCGGCAGGAACAAGCGACCTGGTGAGAAACCCGGGCTATTGGTCAGGAGGTGGGGTCAGTATTGCCTGATTTGCCGGGGGCCTGTCTTGGTCTGGCGCTTCTGGTGGCGTTTTACCGCGGCGGCGGCTTTTCGTTTTCTCATTTGTGTGGGTTTTTCATAAAATTCACGCCGGTGGACTTCTGCCAGTACGCCGGCTTTCTCACAGGCTCGTTTAAAACGTCGCAGCGCGAAATCGAACGGTTCATTTTCTCTTACTTTTACACTGGGCATAGAGTATGTGGTTCCTGTTTTTATTAATTCACAAAAAGGATCGGTGATTGTAGTAGGAATCCCGTTAAATGCAAGAAGAAATAGAGGACAAACGCCATAGCACCCTCACTTTTGTCCTGCTCTCAGGGAAATATGGGACAACCATAGAAACGGAAATATAGGACAACCACTGTAGAATCCTCACTCTTGTCCTGCTCTCAGAACCCGGTGGAGGCAAAAAGACCAGCGAGGCCGCATCCAGCGCAGTCTGTGCTGGCAACAAAGTGATATAATCACCCTAACTGGTTGACAGCAAATAAATTTATATTGATGACAAGCGACGATGAGATATGCGGGTTAAATGCGCATCCTGGGAATAGAAACCTCTTGTGACGAAACCGGAATCGCCATCTACGATTCTGAAAGGGGTTTGCTGGCAAACCAGCTCCATAGCCAGATTAGTCTGCACAATACCTATGGCGGCGTG
This sequence comes from Gammaproteobacteria bacterium, assembly GCA_012270695.1. Taxonomy (GTDB): domain Bacteria; phylum Pseudomonadota; class Gammaproteobacteria; order Eutrophobiales; family Eutrophobiaceae; genus JAAXHV01. Next base: position 786 of record JAAXHV010000020.1, read on the forward strand.
GTGCCGGAATTGGCTTCGCGGGACCATGTCCGGCGCATCGCGCCGTTGCTGGCCGCTGCCATGCGACAGGCCGACCTGGAACCGGGCGCTATCGACGGGATTGCCTATACTGCCGGTCCGGGGCTGATAGGGGCATTACTGGTGGGCGCCAGCGTCGGCAGAAGTCTGGCCTATTCCTGGGGCGTGCCCGCCGTCGCCGTGCACCACATGGAGGCGCACCTGTTGGCGGTGATGCTTGAGGAGGACCGCCCCGATTACCCGTTTCTTGCTTTGCTAGTTTCAGGAGGACATACCCAGCTGCTGGAAGTCAGAGCGGTCGGCGATTATGCGATGCTGGGAGAATCACTGGATGACGCTGCAGGGGAGGCATTCGATAAGACCGCAAAATTGCTGGGACTGGGTTACCCCGGCGGTCCGTACTTGTCAGCTCTGGCAGAGAACGGACGCAGCGGCAGGTACAGCTTCCCGCGCCCCATGATCGACAGGCCCGGTCTCGATTTCAGTTTCAGCGGCCTGAAGACGGCGGTGGCACTGGTGGTTAAGGACCTCAAGGACGCAAATGAACAGGTCCGCGCCGACATCGCTCGCGCCTTCGTAGAAGCAGTGGTGGATGTCCTGGCGATCAAATGTGAGCGGGCCATAAAACAGACCGGCATCAACCGGCTGGTGGCAGCGGGCGGGGTCAGCGCCAACAGACAGCTACGGCAGAAACTGAAGAGAATGGCGCACGAGACGGGTGGGCGAATATTCTATCCAAGACCGGAGTTATGTACCGACAACGGCGCCATGATCGCATATACGGGTTACGTTAAAATCAGCGCCGGCCAACGCGAACCCCTGGGTTTTGCAGCCTATCCTCGTTGGCGCCTGACTCCCGTTTAGCCCGGATTTCTCACCGGGTGATGCGATGATAAATCGTCAGGATAGACGATTTACCCGGCCATAGGTCGCCCGTGGTGTTGCGCCCTGGGATGGGCGCAATGATCGCAACGGATTATCGCCGCCAGCGGGTGCCTGCGTCCGAAAGCGTATCGGGAATATCAGACGGCAAGTCGCCTAATTACTGCTTAAGCCTGATCTTGTTTTCCTCACCGGCTGACAGTTTTTTAATGTTTGACCGGTGGCGCCAGATTAAAACGGCAGACATGAGACTGATGCCGGCAAAGTGAAACGGCGAAGGTATGATTAACCAGCAGTATGCGGGTGAAAGTGCGCCGGCCGTAATGGCCGCCAGAGAAGAGTACCTGGATAGCAGGGCCGTAAGCAACCAGGTAATCATGAATGCCACGCCGAGCAGCCAATGGAAGGCAAGCAATACACCGATTAATGTCGCTACCCCTTTGCCGCCGCGAAAGCCGAAAAACAGCGGATAGAGATGACCTGAAAAAGCTGCCAGGCCGGCGGCGGCGATGAATACGTCAGGCGCTTGGATAAATCGCAGCAACAGGACGGGAAGCAGACCTTTCAATACATCGCCAGAAAGGGTCAGCACGGCGGCTGTCTTACCGTACAGGCGCAATACATTGGTCGCGCCCGGATTGCCGGAGCCTTGCTCTCTTGGGTCGCCCAGCCCCAAAGCCCTGCAAACAATCACGGCGCTCGCAAGTGAGCCTGCCAGGTAGGCGAGGATAACCAGTCCGATATTGATCAACATAAGGTTATTGGAATGGGTAATCCTCTCCCGGTCAAGTTGTTTGTGCTTGTATTTTTACTCTGACCGCAAATATCTGATAATGTCTGTACCAATACATGTTATCCGTGACCTATGGACATCATATACCTGAACGACCTGCGTATTGATACCGTAATAGGTATCTATGACTGGGAGCGCCGCACAAAACAGACCGTGATCTTCGATATCGAGATGGCTGTTGATATCAGGAGGGCCGCTCAATCCGATAATATTGATGATACTGTGAGCTACAAGGCGGTCGCGAAACGGCTGATCAGCTATGTCAGTGCGGCAGAGTTCGAGTTGATTGAAACCCTGGCTGAAAGAGTAGCTGAGATACTATTGGATGAGTTTAAGGTGCAATGGTGCCGGTTGCGGCTCAATAAGCGCGGCGCGCTGCGCGGTGTGCGCGACGTGGGCATTATCATAGAGCGGGGCAGCAAGCACTGAGATGGCGCGTATTTTTATCGGCGTCGGCAGCAACCGCGAACAGGAGAAACATATCAGGGCCGGAATCCGGAAACTCAAGGGAGTGTTTCATGATTTACGCATCTCAACGATTTATGAAAACAAGGCCGTAGGGTTTGACGGCGATAATTTTTATAATTTCGTGATTGGTTGTGATACCAGACTGGAGGTGGATGAGGTAATCAGCCGGCTCCACCGGATTGAAGACGAACTCGGGCGCGATCGAACGCAGCCTCGTTTTTCATCCCGGAACCTCGATCTGGACTTGTTGTTATACGATGACCTCATCATTGAAAACGAGGCTGTTCAACTGCCCAGGCAGGACATCGACAAGTACGCTTATGTATTGTGTCCCCTGGCAGAGATCGCCGGCGACCTGCGCCACCCTGTCTCGGGCAGGACCTACGCGCAGTTGTGGTCTGAATTTGACCGCTCAGGTCAGGAACTGTGGCCGGTTGAGTTAAGAATTACGAATTAGGAATGGGTGGAGCAGGAGATACGATGTTGATAGAAATTCATTCCTAATTCCTAATTCCTAATTCCTAATTCGTAATTACTCAGACAGGCTTCTGCCACCGTCCACTGGTAAAATCTGACCGGTCACATAATCAGCCTCGGCAATGAGGAAATGCACCGCCTTGGCTATGTCGGCAGGATCTCCCAGGCGTTGCAGCGGGACCGTGGCCAGTATCGAGTCTTTTGTTTCCTCGTCCATTCCGGCAGGCCAGAGTATGGCGCCGGGAGAGACGGCATTCACGCGCACGTCCGGCGCCAGTTCCCGCGCCAGGCAGCGGGTCAACATGTTCAGACCTGATTTTGCCACGCTGTACATGGAGTGTTGCAGCAACGGTCGGCTCCCGTGTATATCTGTGATGTTGATGATACAACCCCGGGTCTTTTCCAGGTGCACGGCGGCGCGCCTGGCCAGGAACAGCGGTGCTTTGAGGTTCGTGCCGATGATTTCATTCCAGCTGGGTTCCTGGATTAGCGCTAATCGGGTCTGGTAGAACACGGAGGCATTATTTACCAGCGCATCCAGGCTGCCGGTCAGTTCCAGCGCAGTATCGATTACCCAATCGTATGAGGATGCCGCCTGCAGGTCTGCCTGAACAGTACAGCATGAGTTGCTACGAATATGACTGAGTTCATGCGCAAGTTGGTTCGCCTCCTGCGCAGAACGATTGTAGTGAATGACCACGTTGAACTGCTTTGCGTGTAAATAGCGTGCGATGGCGGCGCCTATACGCTGGGCAGCGCCGGTAATCAGAACTGTCTTACCTGCCATTGTCCGGGTATCATGTTGTAGTCATATACGCCGAGGGTATTCTGCGGCGTACTGTTCAGTCTGACTATTTGACAACATATAAGCATCCGCTGCAAATGCATGGCGTCCAAACATCCGGATTGAAGCCGGATTGGCAATTACCCGTTCCCTCACCACCGGCCCGGGAGCACAGTCATCAGCTCACCGGGCTGATCCGGGAGGAGATTCACAATAACGGCGGGAGCATCAGCTTTGAGCGTTATATGGAAATGGCACTGTATGAGCCAGGCTGGGGCTATTACAGCGCCGGGGCAAGCAGGTTTGGCGAATCCGGGGATTTTATTACTGCCCCCCACGTCTCCCCCTTGTTTTCCCGTTGTATTGCCAGGCAGTGCCGGCAGGTGCTGGCAGCCATGTCCTCATGCGACATCCTCGAAACAGGCGCGGGATCGGGGATCATGGCACAAGACCTGCTGCTGGAGTTGGAGGCGCTTGGTAGCTTGCCGGAACGCTATCTCATACTGGAAACCAGTGCGGATTTACGCGCGAGACAGAAGGGATTATTTGCTTCCCGGTTTCCTCATTTGCTGCCGCGCATAACCTGGCTGGAGACATTGCCCGAACAACCCCTTGACGGGGTCATCATCGCCAATGAAGTGATGGACGCCCTGCCGGTAACGCGGTTGTTGCTGGATAAGGGGGTATTGCACGAGTTATGCGTAGGCCATGATGGAGATGACTTTTATTTGATTGCGGCGCCGCGTCCGGTTGATCATGTTCATACATACTGGGAAAAAGTTGCCGATTACCTGCAGACGCCACTTCCCGAGCCCTACGAAACGGAGATAAACTTGCGGCTCGATGCCTGGATCAGGTCTGTGAGCACGACACTGAACCGGGGAGTTATGTTGTTGATCGATTACGGATATCCAAGATACGAGTATTACCACCCGCAGCGAGACAAAGGCACTTTGCTTTGCCATTACCGGCACCGTTCCCATGATAATCCGTTTCTTTACCCCGGATTGCAGGATATCACGGCGTCCGTGGACTTCACCACACTGGCGCAGTCGGCTCTTGAGAACGGGATGCAGTTGGCAGGGTATACCAGCCAGGCCCATTTTCTCATCGGCTGCGGCCTGCCCGAAATAGCCGCGGCAGTGCAAGACGGCAAGGACTGCCCTGAACCCGCCGTGTCCGCGCAGGTAAAGCGACTCACCCTGCCGGGGGAAATGGGTGAACGCTTCAAGGCCATCGCCTTTACCAGGAATTTCACGGAGGCATTGATGGGGTTTGAATTCGCCGACCAGCAGGAGCGACTCTGGAGGAGGAATACATAGGTGGATGTCCTGCACTCAATTATCCTGGGTTTGCTGCAGGGGCTTACCGAGTTCCTGCCCATCAGCAGTTCGGCCCACCTCATCCTGTTGCCGGAATTGATGGACTGGACAGACCAGGGTCTGCTGTATGACGTTGCCGCGCATTTCGGCAGCCTGTTGGCGCTGCTGATCTACTTCAGGAAAGACTTGGAGAAGATGACCGCAGGCTGGGTCAGGTCATTCAACAGCGGGCGTAATGCCGAAGCAAACCTGGTCTGGTTCCTGATCATCGCCACCTTGCCGATCTGCCTGGCCGGTCTGTTGTTTCATGATATGACCGGCCTCTTGCGCGACCCCTTGATCATTGCCGGCGCGACAGTTCTGTTCAGTCTGCTGCTCTGGTGGGCGGACGGTTATGGTGGACGCCAGCGCAGCCTCGATGACTTCCGCTTAAGGGATGCCATAGTGATAGGCTTGTTTCAGGCATTAGCCATGGTCCCCGGCACGTCACGCTCGGGCATTACGATCACCGCAGGATTGCTGCTCGGCTTGAACAGGGAAGCTGCCAGTCGTTTTTCCTTCATGCTGGCAATCCCCACCATCCTGCTGGCATCGGGTTATGAACTGCTGAACGTAAGCTTATCCGCAATTCAAGTGGATTGGACTGCCCTGTTCACGGTCACGGCCGTTTCGTTTGTCAGCGCCTATGCAACAATACATTTTTTCCTCAAACTCGTAGAGCGCACCGGTATGTTGCCTTATGTCATCTACCGGCTGTTCCTGGGCGCCATTTTATTCGCACTGTTCTCATAGCCTGTTTTCCACTTCGATTGCCATTGCGAACTGTTAAACCGCTGCCCTGAAACGCGCCGGCCTGACAGCAATACATGCGGCGATTGTCATTGGAACTGTGTTGGCATTAAAGTGGTCATTATGATTCGTTAGTTGCATTTTGTATCTTTTATTGCCATAATGCGTCTAAAAATGGCGATTCAAAGAACATTTTTCCGTCAACCGTCAGGACATTTTTTCCTTTTCGGGCCACGCGGTACTGGTAAAAGCACCTGGCTTCGCATGGCTTTCCCATCAGCCGTGTGGGTGGACCTGCTGGCGCCAGACGAACAGCGGCATTATGCGGCGCGGCCGGAGCGCTTGCGTGAACTGGTAGCCGCGACATCCGACGGTGCTGACGTGGTGCTCGACGAAGTGCAACGGGTTCCCGAACTCCTTACGGTCGTCCATCAACTCATTGAGGAACCCGGTGGGCCACGTTTTGTTCTCACCGGTTCCAGTACGCGTAAACTCAAGCGTAGCGGCGTTGACCTGCTTGCCGGCCGCGCGCTGGTTCGGATAATGCACCCCTTCATAGCGGCCGAACTCGGCGATCGTTTTGATCTGTTCGCGGCCCTGAAGTTTGGCCTGCTGCCCCTGGTCTGGGATGCCGGAGACCCGGCCGATACCTTGCGTGCCTACGCCGGGCTGTACGTTCAGCAGGAGATTCAAAGCGAAGGCATGGTAAGAGACCTTGGCGCTTTTCATCGTTTCCTGGAAGCAATCAGCTTCTCTCATGGTTCGGTCCTCAACGTCAGCGAAATAGCCCGAGAGTGCGCAGTGAGTCGGAAGACGGTTGAAGGTTTCGTCGAGATTCTGGAGGATCTGTTGCTGGCTTTCCGCCTGCCAGTCTTTACCCGGCGCGCTCGTCGGGCAGTCACGGCACATCCGAAGTTCTTCTTCGCTGACACCGGAGTGTTTCGCTCGCTGCGACCGGCTGGCCCGTTAGACCGACCTGAGGAGGCCCGCGGCGCGGCGCTTGAAGGATTGATCGCGCAACACATTCGGGCATGGCTGGACTACTCGGGCGCGGCCGCAAAGTTGTACTTCTGGCGGACGCGCGCCGGCGC
>JAAXHV010000021.1 GCA_012270695.1 Gammaproteobacteria bacterium
TGCCCGCTGGCGGCAAAAAGACCAGCAAGGGCGCATCAAGCGCACTCTGTCATGGTAGCATAGTGGGAATAAGCTCATAACGTATTGACAGCAAACATGTTTCCGATAGCAACTAGCGACCTGGTGGGAAATCCGGGCTATGGCCGCCCGAACAAAACTTTAAAACCGTGTTGCAGCGACTGCGTATGACGTAAGTCAGAGAACATTCTGCCCCATTCAAACAGGGCAACTTTGAAGGGGTTGTTCGAGTACAGCGGTTTGGTCAGCCCATAGACCACGGGGCCCTCTTCTTTGGCAAAAGTGCCAAACAGGCGATCAAAAATAATGAGCACGCCGCCGTAGTTTTTATCAATATACTCCGGGTTGCAGCCATGGTGCACGCGATGGTGCGACGGTGTGTTCAGCACCCACTCCAGGGGACCCAGGCTCTTGACCACCTCCGTATGTATCCAGATCTGGTAGAATAAATTAGCCGCCAGCATGAAGAAGACGGCAAACGGATGAAAGCCGAGCAGGGATAGCGGGGCAAAAAACAGCACACTGCCGGAGAGCAATCCGGTCCAACCCAAGCGCCCGGCGACGGATAAGTTCATGTGATTGGGCGAATGATGCACACTATGAGTTGCCCACAGCCAGCGTATCTCGTGTGTCCAACGGTGATGCCAGTAATAAACAAACTCAAATGATATAAACAACAGCAGTATCGCCATCGGATCAGGTTGCAATGTTGTCAGGTCAACGACAACGGGAATTTTCCAGATACTGTACTCGTAAGCCAGAAACATGATTGCCATGTTTACCCCGGCAGTTGTGGCATCAATCGGCTTCTTTAACAGCGCGACAGCAAATGAAGTGACTGCCTCCTGCCACGGATAACGTTTATTACGCCACAATAACCATAAAGCTTCGATAAGTATGACAACCGCCAACAGTATAAGAAAGCCGTAGCGGCCTTCATGCGTGCCTAATTCCATAATACTTCTCTGCTGAGATATCTCCGTAGTGGCGGGGTGAGTTTAAAGCGCAGTATCCTTAATATTTGTACCGTACCGTAAAACTTCATGGTTTGATCACAGATGTTGCCGGATTCTCAATGAAAATATAGCCCGTCATGGTCATTTCTGTCAATACTTCCGGCCGTGTCAAAACTCCCTGTCAGGCAAACTATGTCTAATGGCGGAGAGGGTGGGATTCGAACCCACGAAGGGCTATCAACCCTTGCCGGTTTTCAAGACCGGTGCATTCAACCGCTCTGCCACCTCTCCGGATTGAGTAACGGGTCAGAGTATAATCCAATGCGCCTATTCTAACCCGATCTTGTCATTGAAATTTCAAAATTATGCGTTAAGATTGAAGGATAACCCTTGATTTACCAAGGGTGCTGACTTGAAAAACAGCATTTTAACCCACACTGTCAGTCTTATAGTAATTATTGGAGGTTCAATATGAATCAGAATTACGCAGTAGCGCGTCCGGCCCAGTCTGTGCTGGCCACGAACAAGCTGATACGGAATACCTATATCCTGCTGTCCCTGACCCTGCTGTTCAGTGCGGCAATGGCAGGGATATCCATTGTCCTGAACCTGCCGAGCATGGGTCTTCTCATCACCCTCGGCGGTTATTTCGGACTGCTGTATTTGACGTCCGCCCTCAGAAACAGCGCCTGGGGCCTGGCCGCAGTGTTTGCCCTGACCGGTTTCATGGGCCTGACCCTGGGGCCATTCCTGAACGCTTATCTCCAGTACTTCTCCAACGGCGGCCAGTTGGTCATGCTGGCATTGGGCGGTACCGGCGTCATCTTTCTCGGGCTGTCCGGCTATGCCCTGACCACCCGTAAGGATTTCAGCTTCATGGGTGGATTTGTCATGGTGGGCATCCTGGTCGCCTTTCTGGCGGGACTGTGCGCTGTCATATTCAGTATTCCTGCCCTGGCGCTGGCCGTATCGGCCATATTTATCCTGCTGATGTCCGGCCTGATCCTGTACCAGACCAGCGAGATGATACACGGTGGCGAAACCAACTACATCATGGCCACGATAACCCTGTACGTTGCCATTTACAACTTGTTCACCAGCCTGCTGCACCTGCTCGGCGCGTTTGCCGGCGAAGACTGAAAAAAACATCAGCGATCATTTCAACCGCGTGGCCGTTACTGGCATTTTATGTCGGGGCTGCTCGGCGTATTTGCGTTAGCTTGTGTCGTTACTAATTATTACTTGTAACCTGTAACTATATGGGTTACACTTGATATGTGATACGGCAATTTAAGCATTCTGGACTTAAAAAATTTTTCTTGCGTGGTACAAAGTCTGGAATACAAGCTAAGCATGCTGCTCGAATCCGCTTAATACTAGGCCGCTTGCATGCTTCTATCAAACCACAAGATATGAACCTGCCCGGTCTCGCACTACACGAGCTACGTGGTCCTCGTAAAGGTACCTGGGCCGTTAAAGTCAGTGGTAATTGGCGAATTACCTTTAAATTCGACGGACCTGATGCAACTGATGTTAATTACGAAGACTATCATTGAGGTAACTTTATGAGAATGCACAATCCCCCCCACCCTGGGGAAATCTTACGCGAATTCTGTATTGAACCTTTAGGTTTGAGTGTGACGCGAACCGCTGAGGCTCTTGGCGTAAGCCGTAAAACGCTCTCTTCAATCTTGAACGGGCGAGCAGGCATCAGCCCTGATATGGCTATACGCCTCAGCAAGGCTTTTGGTACTTCTGCTGAGAGTTGGCTTAATCAACAGGTTCAATACGATTTGTGGTTGGCTGAGCAAAATCCAAACAGTATTGATGTAGAACAATTATCAGCGGCGTGAAACGACTCAAGTAGAATGCGCAAAAAGCACACCCGTTTTATCTTGTAGCAACCATCATTGTCTCAAGCAGCCGCTGCGGAATGCCGTTTGCCCTGGAGCGCAAGGGCATCCGCAACCAGGGTTCGGGTATGTTCATAGCTGGCTGCGCAGAAATCACTGAATCCGGCCAATTGGGATATATCCGGCCAGACACCGCTTTTCTCGGTTAACTGCCCCACCCTGACCTGGTAGTCTGCCAGCGTCTGCTCATAGTCACGCCGGTCCTGCTGGTGGATGACCAGGGGCGGACAGCCGGCTTGCAGCAGCGGAAGGTTGGCCAGCAGACGGGCCATGCGGCCGTTACCATCCCAGAACGGATGGATATGGGCCACGCCCGCATGAATTTTTGCGTAGTATTCGTGCGCATTATCCGGCGTGACGTCAGCGTGCCTGATCGTATTGACTGTCCGTATCACTTCCTCCATCAGCACCGGCACAAATGCCGGGATGGCATATTCGATAAAGACCTGCCGGCCGTCACTGCCAACGGTGTAAGCACTGTTTATCTCATGTTTCCAGGCGCCGACAGGCTTGTAGATATCACCGACTACCATCGTCTGCAGGATACTGTGCAGTAAGAATATGATCTCCTCAGTCACAGGTCCGGACAGGCAGCGGTAAAGCTGCTCGATGGCCAGTGCATGGCTGACCGCCTCCTGGTGGTCCCTGAACGGTTTGCCGGCAATCGTCAGACCTTCTTCCAGTATGAAATGAATCTCACTCAACGACAGGGTGTTGCCGGCCAGCGCTGTGCTTGTGTGTGTCCATAAGTCACGTATCTGACCGAGCAGTCCGGTTTTCAGATCAGCGTCCAGCCCCTGCAAAAAACCAAATGAACCCTTGTCCCATAAACGAGACCCATGGTAGTCCTGTTTTTTGTATTGATAGCGGGTCGAGCGACCTGCCCCGGACCTGCTTACTATGTTTTCATCCATCCATTGCGCCAGCCAGCGCCGCAGGGTCCTGGGCGGAACAACGTAGTTCAACCTGGACCTGATATCAGCCAGCCCCAGTGCTTCTGTGCTTTGTTTAAGCAGGGACAGGACAGCCTCACGTTGTGCGATTTGGGCCATAAAAAGATGTATGTAAGGAAGCTCTGACTTAATCAGGTTCCTTAAAAATTTATCCTGGTATTTTAGAATAATAATGGCCGGAAAACCACTATTTCGGCCAATAGTATAAGATAATGGCTGGAAAACACCGCTTAAATGACCGAATAAATCGCCGTGGACATTGACCTGCCATCGCTGCGCATCGTCTGGACGACCCTCATCGTCTATTTTATTGCCCTGTTTGCCATCGGCGTGTGGGCGAAACGGCGCACTCGTGACGATGACAGTTATTTCATTGGCGGGCGGCGTCTTGGCGGCCTCGTGGCCTCGCTGAGCTATGCTGCGAGCGCCATGTCGGTCTGGAGCATACTCGGGGTCAGCGGCATCGCTTTCAGTCAGGGTATAGCAGCCATCTGGCTGTTGCCCGGTACCTTGGCCGGCACCGCGCTGGTCTGGTTCTGGCTGGGCCGGCGGCTGAACCGGGCGGCTCACCGGAACCGCTGGATTACTTTGACAGACCTCATCGCCGAAGACATTGAAGGAAGCCAACGGCTGCGGTTAATCGGCTTGGCCGCATTGGCTGTCTCAATTTCGTTCACGGTTTACGTGGCTGCGCAGTTTCAGGGCGCGGCGGCAGCGTTTTCCAGCATTATGGAAGTGAACGAGTTGACGGCTTTGCTGCTCGGCTCCGGTAT
>JAAXHV010000022.1:0-174 GCA_012270695.1 Gammaproteobacteria bacterium
CTGAACTGGTCATATTCAGCGAGATAGTGGCTGACGGCTGCCTCACTCATGCGGCTTTGGCCTCCTGTCTGACCCAGTCGTAACCTTTTTCCTCGAGTTCGACAGCCAGTTCGCGGTTGCCGGACCTGATAATCTTTCCGTCCGATAATACATGCACGTAGTCCGGGACGATGT
>JAAXHV010000022.1:325-2481 GCA_012270695.1 Gammaproteobacteria bacterium
TTTTTCTCGCCGCCGGAGAAGTCTTCGTTCACGGAGCGATTGAGCAGGCCCTCGTCCATCTTCACCAGTTGCATTTTTTTCCGCACTACCTGCAGGAATTCGACTGCGTCCAGCGCGCCTTTGCCCTGGTGTGCGCGGATGGCGTTCAGCGCCGCCTTGAGCAGGTAGATGTTGTTCACCCCGGGGATTTCCACCGGGTACTGGAAAGCCAGGAATATACCTTCCCGCGCCCGCTCTTCCGGGGAGAGCCCAAACAGGTCGCGCCCTTCGTATTCGATGGCGCCGGACGTGATCTCGTAGCCGTCCCGGCCGGCGAGCACGTTGGCGAGAGTGCTTTTGCCCGAGCCGTTGGGCCCCATAATGGCATGCACTTCCCCGGCATTCACGGCCAGGTTCAACCCTTTCAATATCTGTTTGTTCTCGACCCTGACTTGTAAATCATTAATCGTCAGCATTATCCGACTGCCCCCTCCAGGGTAATATTCAGGAGTTTCTGCGCCTCCACGGCAAACTCCATAGGCAGCTCCTTGAATACGTCCTTGCAAAAACCGTTGACGATCATGTTGACGGCGTCCTCCTCGTCGAGCCCGCGCTGGCGGCAGTAGAACAACTGCTCATCGCTGATTTTCGAGGTGGTCGCCTCATGTTCCACGATCGCGCTCGCGTTCCGGGTTTCAATATAAGGAAAGGTATGGGCGCCGCAGGTGTCGCCCATCAACAGGGAATCACACTGGGTGTAGTTGCGGGCGTTGTCCGCGTTTTTGCTGATATTGACCAGACCCCGGTAGGCGTTTTGCGCCTTTCCCGCTGAAATGCCCTTGGAGATGATGGTGCTGCGGGTGTTCTTGCCGACGTGGATCATCTTGGTGCCGGTATCCGCCTGCTGGTAATTATTCGTAACCGCGACGGAGTAGAACTCACCGTTGGAATTATCGCCGCGCAGAATGCAGCTGGGGTATTTCCAGGTAATCGCCGACCCGGTCTCGACCTGGGTCCAGGAAATCCTGGAGCCGGCGCCGCGGCAATCGCCGCGCTTGGTGACGAAGTTATAGATGCCGCCGACGCCGTTTTCATCGCCGGGGTACCAGTTCTGCACCGTCGAGTACTTTATCTCGGCGTTGTCCAGGGCAACCAGTTCCACTACCGCGGCGTGTAACTGGTTTTCATCACGCATGGGCGCCGTGCATCCTTCCAGGTAGCTCACGTAGCTGCCTTCCTCGGCCACGATCAAGGTTCTTTCGAACTGCCCGGTGTTGGCCGCGTTGATACGGAAGTAAGTGGACAGTTCCATCGGGCAGCGGGTGTTTTTCGGAATAAAACAGAACGAACCGTCGGTAAAAACGGCGGAGTTCAGCGCCGCATAATAGTTGTCCGCGGCCGGGACGACGCTGCCCAGGTATTCCCGCACCAGGTCGGGATGGTCTTGTACCGCCTCGGAAAATGAACAGAAAATCACGCCGGCGGCCGACAGTTTTTCCTTGAACGTCGTCGCCACGGAGACACTGTCAAACACGGCGTCCACCGCAACGCCGGCCAGCATTTTCTGTTCGTGCAGCGGAATACCCAGTTTCTCGTAGGTTTCCAGCAGCTTCGGGTCCACTTCATCCAGGCTCTTGGGAGCGTCGGCCTTGGATTTCGGGGCCGAGTAATAGGATATGGCCTGGTAATCGATGGGCGGGTAATGCACGTGCGCCCATCCAGGTTCGGTCATGCGGGTCCAGCGCCGATAAGCGTCAAGACGCCATTCCAGCAGCCACTCGGGTTCATCCTTCTTGGCTGAAATCAGCGCTATCACCTCTTCATTCAGGCCGGGCGCAACGGTATCCGTATCGATATCCGTGACGAAACCATGTTCGTACTCTTTATGTACCAGCTCCTCGACTTTAGCCTGCATTTCTCACCAGATCGCTTGTTGCTAGTTGAAACATATTTATAATCAATTAGTTATGATAATATTCCTGCTTTATCGACATTACACACTGCGCTTGATGCACCCTCACTTGTCTTTGTCCCGCCAGGGGGCACGTGCTTCCTCAACCAGAGCTACGGCTATGCTTTCGGTCGCAGGCACCCCCTGGCGGGACAAATCCTGCGTGATCATCGCATCATCTGGTGAGAAATCCAGGCTGACCGTCTCGTCTGTCATGGTCTACTCG
>JAAXHV010000023.1 GCA_012270695.1 Gammaproteobacteria bacterium
CTGAAGGCAATATTCCTGCCGAAGCTGGTTTCGGGGGAATGGGCCGGGACCATGAACCTGACGGAACCGCAGGCCGGTTCCGACCTGGCCGAGATCAGGACCAGGGCCGTACCCAACGGCGATACGTACCTGTTGTCGGGACGGAAAATATTCATTACCTGGGGAGACCATGACTTCACGGATAATATTCTGCACCTGGTTCTCGCCCGCTTGCCCGACGCGCCACCGGGAATCAAGGGCATCAGCCTGTTCCTGGTGCCCAAGTACCAGGTTAACGCGGATGGTTCGACCGGCCGGCGCAACGACGTCTACCCGGTTTCCATCGAGCACAAACTGGGCATCCACAGCAGCCCGACCTGTGTCATGAGTTACGGTGATAACGGCGGCGCTCACGGTTACCTGGTGGGCACAAAGCATAACGGTATTGCCTGCATGTTTACCATGATGAACCATGCCCGCCTGAGTGTCGGCATCCAGGGACTCAGCATCAGCGAGCGCGCCTACCAACAGGCGCTGAGTTATGCGAAAGAGCGTGAACAGGGGAAGGTCCCGGGTCAACCCGGGCGCGCGCGCATCATAGAGCATGCGGACGTGCGCCGGATGCTGATGCTGATGAAATCCGGTTGTGAAGCGATGCGCGCACTCTCCTACATAGCCGCCGCCTCGCTCGATTACATGAACCGCTCGCCGGACAGCGGCAGCCACAGCGAAAGATTTGCCCTGCTGACCCCGGTAGTCAAAGCCTGGTGTACCGAGTTGGCCCAGGAGATTACCTCCTTAGGAGTTCAGGTACACGGCGGCATGGGTTATATCGAAGAAACCGGCGCCGCCCAGCATTTCCGGGATGCGCGCATTACCCCTATTTATGAAGGGACCAACGGTATCCAAGCCCAGGACCTGGTCGGCCGTAAGATCATCAGGGACGGCGGCAAGGCCATCAGGGAACTCATCAGCGAGATCAGGCAAACCATAGCTGGACTGTCCGATACCGATGTCAACCAGACAGTCATCAAACGCGTCCTGGGCGATGCGACCGAGAAACTGGCGCAGGCAACGGACTGGTTACTGCAGACCTACCGGGACGATCCCGACGCGCCGGGCTCCATAGCGCTCAATTTTCTCATGCTGATGGGTTATGTATGCGGCGGTTGGCAAATGGCCCGGGCAGCAATGGTTGCCGCGCAAAAGTCCGCATCCTCAGATGATGATTTTTACCGGAGTAAAATCGTAACAGCCAGATTCTATGCGGAACACTACCTGCCCCGAACCAGCGGGTATTTCTCAACTATCCGGGCAGGCAGCGAGTCGATCATGGCTATGGATGAAGAGCAGTTTTGAGCTGAGGAAAGCGGGTTAAAATATCAATTGGTATCTGCTTCCCGCGCCTTTGCCCAGCCTTTGTAAAAAAGCCGTTTCCGTCAGGGTTTTCAATGCAAATTGGATTGTGCGCCTGGGTAATTCAACCGTTTTTTCAATGTCGGCAACCTTCAGCTTTTTTTCCGGGTTTAATTTAAAACACTCCAGGACTTTAACGGCCGATTCAGAAAGTAACCGGAGATTTTCATATTTTTTTCGATAGATATCTATATCGGCCAATGCAGATTCAAAAATCTTCAGAAAAAAGCGAACTACCATATCGAATTTGTACAGCTTTGCGTCCGCCCTGAATTTACCATCAGAACACTGATGCAACACGGTGTAATATTGGTTTTTGTTCTGCTCAATTTTTCTGTCAATGGCTATATAGGATGCGATCTCTTCCAGGTATTTATCGCCCGACTGCAAAAGTATCAACAGGAATAAGGCCCTGCCCAGCCGACCGTTTCCATCCTGGAAGGGGTGTATAGCCAAAAAACGAAAGGTGAACTCAACCGCCACGAGTATCGGCCAGTGGTAGGTATCGATAGTCCTGTTATACCAATCCACCAGTTCTCGCATCGCTGTCTCGGTCATTACCCCAGGGTCGGTTGGCTCCAGAACGGTACGTTCTTCGCCGGTTTCGTTGTTTCTTGAGATAACTTTGTTTGTTACGGTTTTATAGCCCCCTGCAAAATGCTCCGCGGGGGGATAATGTTTGAGCAACTCCCGGTGCAGTCCCCGGACTATGGCCTGGGTCAATGGTTTAAACTCTTCGGCCTGAAGATATATGGTCGTCAGCACGCTTCGGCTGCCTATTACTTCCTCAATACTCCTTTCCCTGGTCTTTGAAAGTTTGTCAACGATTACGTCCTTTTTTTCCTGGTAGGCCGTAGTTTTACCGTCTTTCGATAAGAGTGTATCCACCCACTCGATTTCCACGTCGGTCAGCAGCGCATTCTCGATCCGCGTCGTCGCTCCCACGTTGCTTATCAAGGCGCATTTCCTCAAGAAGTCTTTTTCTTCAGTTGTGGCTGTTTCAAGACCCTTGTACGCTTCAACTAATAAACTCTGTAATGTTTTAAGTTGCTTCTCGACCCTGCCACTTGGTGTAAATGACAACATTTGGCTGACTCATGATATGGATGTCACCCGGTATTATGCAATATTACGCAATAATGCGCAACTTATAAAGTGTTTATTTTGCGCTATATTGCGTCATCCGATTCCTGTCCTCCGCTTGCTTTCTCCGGGCGCCAGCATATCAGGGCAGAAGCGTAAGCCAGCGGGATGCCGAAATTATCCATTGTGTCATTCCCTGAGCACGGCGCTTTTAGCAGACGCCATTTTGACGAAATCCACTTCCCGCTTTTCTTTGTCATGGATGAAGTTCAGAACTTTAGATTAAACTCGAAAAAAGTCATGACTTTTTTCGATAAGGGGCTAATGCGGATATCTCATCAGGTATGGACTGCGTATTTATCCCGGATATTCAACTCTCCGGCACGCTTTACCTGTTCCATGACGACGTAGGTATGGGTCTGTAATACGCCGGGGAGGGTCGCGATCTTCTCCCCCAGGATTTTTCGGTAGGTATCCATATCCGGGCTGCGCACCTTGATCAGGTAATCAAACCCGCCGGCCACCATGTGGCATTCTTCGATCTCGGGCACATCCTGGACGGCCTGCTTGAATTTTTCGAAAACGTCCGGGGTGGTCCGGTCAAGGGTGATCTCCACGTAGGCCAGTAACGAGAATCCCAGGAGTTCGGGATTGAGTTCCGCCTTGTAGCCAGTGATATACCCGGATTTTTCCAGCCTTCTCACCCGCGCCAGACAAGGAGCGGGACTGAGATTGACCCGCTTGGACAGCTCAATATTCGACATTCTGCCGTTCCTTTGCAGGATACGCAGGATTTTCAGGTCGATACGGTCAAGTTGTTCTTTCATCAAGCAAATAATATTTAATATTAAAAAACTACTTATAACAAAATATTATATTAAAAATACAGAAAATAAAAAATTTAATTTATTGTTTATTGACTAATATATGAAATATTTGTTTATACATGAAGGGTAGAGCGACGCTATTTTCAAACAACCATCCATCCGGCCTGGTTGCCGGACTCAACGATGACTATCTCGCCGACGAGAGAAGCGTCATCGCGCGTCTGCTACCGCTGGCGCGCACGCAGCCGGCGCACAAAAGAAAAATCGAAAACACGGCAACGTCTCTGGCGAGGGCCATCCGCGAGGGGCAGCGGCATTCCTCGGGACTGCACGCTTTTCTCAACCACTACGACCTCTCATCCCACGAAGGCGTTGTCCTGATGTGTCTGGCCGAGGCGCTGTTGCGCGT
>JAAXHV010000024.1 GCA_012270695.1 Gammaproteobacteria bacterium
TGAGTTGCTGGAGCAGTTTCGCCGCCCTGACCACCAGGTCGTCCCACTCCGCCACCTGTTGGTAATTGCGCCGACACGTGATCCTGCCATCTCCGGTTACGCTAATCCGCAACTCGTCGGCCAGGTCCAGGAACTGGAACACGGTCTGCAACAGGTGGTAGCCGTCCAGCCGGCGACCGGTGATGTGTAAAAAATGGTTTATTTTAGCCGGAGCGGGCCAAGGTGCCGCCGACATTGCAGTAAATTCATGAACTCGTTCCCCGCTCTTCGCTTTCTGTTCCCTGTTCCCTGTTCCCTGTTCCCTATCCTGCGCCCCCATCAGGGCAAATTCCATTGCCTGACAAACAGGCGCACATGCATGTGATCGTTTTCCAGATCCAGCCTCTCCGGCATACTGGTTCCGTCAATCCCGATATAGCGCTTGTAATGGACCGACCAGCCGGCCTGACTCAGGGTGCTCACCCGGTTCGCCTCATCAAACAGCAATTGATGGACCGGCAAGGCCGGTGTGGGTAGTCCCCTTATCCAGTAGACCAGCTCGGAGACAGGGAAATACCATTCCAACGCCTGGTTGAGCAGGGTTTCCGCGTCCTCAGTCTGGATTACACTCTCGCACGATGTTTGCAGAGAGATAACGCCGCCGCTGCCGGAGAATTCATACACACGGCCGGGGAGTGACGCAATCACGCGGATATCATATTCATCCTTGTGTTGCGCCCAATACAGGGAGCCTGAACCGGAATAGTTCTCCGAACGTATCGATATTCTGCCTTTGAGGTCCCAGTTTTCCAGCCGCATTAATTCATCTCTACGGGTATCCCATGCCTGTTCGGTTTCGGTTTCAACGGGAGTCTGGACACAAGCCGACAGGGTGACTGCCAGCAGCACAAATACCGGGATAATGTGTTTCAACGCCACTCCCATTTATGAGAAATACGGGTTACGGGTTGAAACGTTCAATCACGTCCAACAGTCGGGTGTCTTCGGGCGTTTGTTTCAAGGCCGCTTCCCAGACTTCTTTTGCCTGTTCCCGTTCGCCTCTGACCCACAGCACTTCTCCCAGGTGGGCAGCGATTTCCGGGTCCTGCCTGATATTGAGGGCCTTTCTCAGGTACTCAATGGCCTCATCCAAGCGTCCCAGCCGATACAGGACCCAGCCCATGCTATCCAGGATATAGAAATCCGAGGGTCGGAGTTCCAGGGCTTTCTTGATCAACTCATAGGCTTCGGAGTGGCGGTTCGTGGCATCTGCCAGGGTGTATCCCAATGCATTCAACGCCTGTGCGTGGTCCGGTTCGTGCCGGAGTATGGTCCTGAGGTCCGCTTCCAGTAACTCCAGCTTGCCGATTTTTTCCGCGGCCATGGCCCGTGCGTACAGCAGGTCGGCATCGTATTCACCTTCAAGGGCTGCAGTGTAAACCGCGATAGCCTCTTCATAACGCTCCGCCTGGAGCAGCAATTCGCCCTCTGCCTGAACGATGACCAGCGCCTGCTGTTCACTCTGCGCGCGTATGGAGCTGAGGTGGCTGCGCGCTTCTTCTACCTCCCCCTTTCTCGCTAACAGCATGGCAAGCCTGATCTGTGCGTCGAAATAATGTTCCCCCTTGTGCACACCCTGGTACCAGGCGCCGGCTTCATCATAGAGCCGTTTTTCTTCCGCGATGCGTCCCAGGTAATAATTGGCAGTGTCCGTCAGGTATTCCCGCTCCGATAATCTTTTAAACAGCGCCGCGGAATCATCCAGGCGATTGCCCTGCAGGTACAATAATCCCAGGGCATACAACACGTCTGTGTTTTCGGGTTCCCTGACGACCAGCAATTCGAATTGGCCGAGTGCCTTGTCAAACTGCCTGAACTCCATCAACAGTCTCGCGTAAGCCATCCGCAGGTTGAAGTCATTCTCCTCGCGTTGCGCCAACTCCTGTTCCAGCCATGCCAATGCCTCCTGTTCCCGGCCCAGGCGTTGCAGGATGGAAATATAGCTGAGCGCCACGTTATCATTGTCCGGAGCCAGGGCAAGTGTGTCTTCAAGCAATTCCCGCGAGCGCTCCAGGTCTTCCAGCTTGGCGGCAACGTGCGCGAAAGCGTACATGGCGCCCGGAGAATTATTCTGCGAAGCGACCAGTTTCTCCATGACACCCAGTACCGCCTCCTTGTCCTTTTCACTACCCAGCAGGTTGGCAATCATCCATAACTTCTCGTCTACCTGTCCAGCCGAATAGGCGAAAATATCCTGCAAATGGGATGCTGCCTGCTCCAGGTCGCCGCTGCGCAATTTCATGACCGCCAACAGCTGGTGCGGGTCGGGATTACGCGGGTCCAGCTCTACCCATAACCGGGCCGCAGCCAACGCGGCAGCATCATCACGGGCGTAAACCGCGATGCGCGCAGCCCGTTCAACGATACGGTGGTCCCTCGTTGTGCGTGCCAGGTCCAGATAATTTTCAACCGAGACATCGAGCAAACCCCTGTGCCCCGCAAATTCGGCCATCAGCAATTTGAAAAGTAACTCTTCGGTCAACGGGATCTTCGGGCGCACCGGCTCGACGCGGGTGATCTTCGCCCGTTTGTCCGTGTTCTCACCGACAGCCTCGGGCTCAACGGGCGTGACCGAACTCAGGTTCGTTTGCGCGCAGGCAGCGGCCATTAGCGCGACAATGCACGGCAGCACGAGCCTTGCCAGGCGGCAGAGTGGGGTTAGGTCCTGTTCATCGCGCATCCCATGATTATATCCTGAAATGAAAATACGACAACGTGATAGACTATAAACCCGGAATGGCTAGCGAATATCCGGGTTGATAATATGGCGCTTCTGGCTTTCGGCCTCAACCATACGACTGCACCTCTGGAGGTGCGCGAAAAAGTGACCTTCGACGAGGGCATGCTGTCTGACGCCCTGACCGAGTTGACCGGGGAAACAGGTATCGATGAGGCGGCCATCCTGTCCACCTGTAACCGGACTGAGATTTATTGCCACCTGAACGACGCCGATAAGGAATGGCCTATCAACTGGTTTTCCGGGTATCACGGTTGCCGGAAAAACGAACTGCACAACTATATCTATAGCCACCCCGACGCTGGCGCGGTCAAACACGTACTGCGCGTGGCCAGCGGACTGGACTCGATGGTAGTCGGAGAGCCCCAGGTGCTGGGGCAGCTGAAACGGGCGTACCAGACGGCTAAACAGGCAGGCAGTATCGGCAAAATGCTGAACCGCCTGTTCCAACATTCGTTCAAGGTGGCCAAGGACGTACGCAGCAACACCATGATAGGGAACCATCCGGTGTCCGTCGCCTACGCCGCGGTAAGTCTGGGCAAGCAGATATTCGGCGACCTGGCCAGGCATACGGCATTGCTGGTGGGCGCCGGCGAAACCATAGAACTCGCCGCAAAACATTTGCACGACAGCGGCTTGCACAAAATGATCGTCGCCAACCGCACGCTGGAAAGAGCGCAGAAGCTGGCTCAGCAATATTCCGCATACGCCATCACGCTGGGTGAAATCCCCCGGCACCTGGACGAAGCGGACATCATCATCTGCTCCACTGCCAGCCGCCAGCCATTGCTGCGCAAGGACATGATCGAGGCCGCCGTCTTGCAACGCAGACACAAACCCGTGTTTATACTGGACATTGCGGTACCGCGGGACGTGGAGCCCGAGGTGGGCGAACTGGAGGACGTCTACCTGTATTCGGTGGATGACCTGAAAAGCATCATCGACGAGAATATCAAAAGCCGGCGGGAGGCGGTCAGGCAGGCGGAACAGATCATCGACAGCGAAGTTGCCCAATTTATGGACTGGGTTAATTCGCAGGATGCCGTTGCGACTATCCGGGCGCTGCGTAACCAGGCACAGCGGGTGCGCACAGACGTATTGGAGGCGGCACTGCAAAAATTACGGCTGGGCGCAGCCCCTGAAGACCTGCTCCGTGAGGTGACCTGGACGTTAACCAACAAACTGATCCATCCTCCCAGCGCCAGGCTGAATAAACTCGGCGCTTCACAAAAAGAGGATATATTGCAGACCGTGCGGGACTTGTACAATTTGACTCCGGGTGATTTGCAATCCGGGGAAAGGGACTGACAAGCCAGGGCTGAATCGATTTATGAAGGACAGTCTGCAACAAAAACTGGAGAAACTGCGTGACCGCCAGGAGGAGATCCACGCGCTGCTGGTAGTCCCGGAGATCATCAATGATCAAAACCGCTTTCGTAACCTGAATAAGGAAGTGGCAGAAATCGGTCCGATCGTCGATTGTTTCAAAAAATACCGGTCAAACCTGCTTGCCCTGGACAATGCAAGGGCAATGCTGAAGGACACTGACCAGGACATCCGCGAACTGGCCGCAGAGGAAATCGAAGTGTCCCGGCAGCGGCTTGAGGCGCTGGAGTTGGAGTTGCAGAAACTGTTGCTGCCCAGTGACCCTGCCGATAAAAGCAACATCTTTCTGGAAATTCGAGCAGGTACGGGTGGTGAGGAAGCGGCTTTATTCTCGGCCGATTTGATGCGTATGTATTCACGCTATGCAGAGAAGTCAAACTGGCATATCGAACTGTTAAATACCACGGAGAGTGATTTGGACGGCTATAAGGCAATTATCATGCGTATCCTTGGCAACGGGGCCTATTCCAGGTTGAAATTCGAGTCCGGCGCACACCGGGTCCAACGAGTGCCGGAAACGGAGTCCCAAGGCCGCATCCACACCTCGGCTTGTACCGTGGCCATCCTGCCGGAAGTCGATGAAATTAACGAAATTGAAATCAACCCGAATGATCTCCGCACGGACACTTTCCGCGCTTCCGGCGCCGGCGGCCAGCATGTCAACAAGACGGATTCCGCCATCCGCATCACCCACCTGCCCAGCGGCATTGTCGTGGAATGTCAGGACGAGCGCTCCCAGCACAAAAACCGTGCCCGAGCCATGGCCTTGCTGCAGGCAAAGCTGCTGGCTGCCGAAAAAGCAAGACAAGCCTCGGAAATCGCCGAAAACAGGCGCAACCTGATCGGTTCGGGAGACCGCTCAGAGCGCATCAGGACCTACAACTTTCCGCAGGGAAGGGTCACCGACCACCGGATCGGCCTGACTCTGTACCGGCTGGAGGAGATCATGCAGGGCGAGCTCGACATGATTATCGACCCGTTGATCAACGAACATCAGGCCGACCAACTGGCCGCCATGGGCGGGTAACCGGGGATGCAGACCGTCAGGCAATTACTACGGAACGCGACAGGACACCTGTGTTCCTCGGACAGCCCGCGACTGGACGCCGAGGTGTTGCTGGCGGCCGTACTGGGTACGGACCGGAGCCGGTTGTATGCCCACCCGGAAATGACTGCGCTACCAACCTCAGTGGCAGATTTCATGCGCCTGCTGAACAGCAGGCGCGCCGGTTATCCCGTCGCCTACCTGACCGGGCTGAAAGAATTTCGCTCGCTGGCATTCCGGGTAAACCGCCACACCCTGATACCCAGGCCAGAGACGGAATTACTGGTCGACGCGGCGCTTGAGCGGATCCCCGGTCACACCGGGGCCAGAGTCCTCGACCTTGGGACGGGAAGCGGCGCGATCGCGGTCGCCGTGGCTGCCGCCCGCCCTCATTGCGCAGTCACGGCCGTTGACCTGAGCACCGACGCGCTGGCCGTCGCCCGGGAAAATGCCGCAGCAAACGGCATTACCGATATTTCATTCCTGCAGTCGGACTGGTTCGGGAACCTGCGCAACAGGCGCTTCGATGCAATTTTATGCAACCCCCCCTACGTGGATTTCCCCCGCTCTGCGTTGCCGGCCGATGAAATCCGGTTTGAACCGCGCCTCGCCCTGGATGGCGGGCACCAGGGCGTCGACTGTATCCGTATCATTATTTCCTGCAGCTTCAGGCACATTAACCCGGGAGGGTTCATCATCATTGAACACGCCCATGACCAGGGTGATTTTGTCAGGCAGCAATTCAGGATGAACCATTACCGGGATATCATCACCGGGCGCGACTATGCCGGTATTGAGCGATACACTTGCGCATTACGACCATGAACGGGGCGCCCCTGTGAATGACGAACAACTGTTAAGGTACAGCCGGCAGATCATGTTACCCGAGATCGATGCGGAAGGGCAGTTGCGCCTCGCGCAGGCGACCGTACTGATGATAGGCGCCGGTGGCCTGGGCTCCGCTGCTTCCATTTACCTGGCCGCTGGCGGGGTAGGGCACATCATCCTGGTCGATTTCGATCGGGTGGATCTGTCCAACCTGCAGCGCCAGATACTATATAAAGACGCTGATATAGGACGGCTAAAAGTGGAGTCCGGCGCAGACCACCTGCGCGCGCTCAATCCCGACGTCAAACTGACCTTGATCGAGCGCGCGCTTACGCAAGATGAATTAATGACACATGCGAAACAGGTGGATATCATCATCGATGGCAGCGATAATTTCGCAACCCGCTTTGCCGTCAACCGGGCCTCGGTCGCCACGGGGACGCCTCTGGTTTCTGCTGCAGCCATTCGTTTCGAGGCGCAAATCAGCGTGTTTAATCCGCAGGATGAAACCTCTCCCTGTTACCGCTGTCTGTATAAGGAAGATGCGGAGGTTGAGGCGACCTGCACCGCCAACGGCGTGCTGGCGCCGTTACTGGGCATCGCCGGGAGCATACAAGCGACGGAAGCCATGAAACTGATTATGGGCCTGGGCAATACCTTGCAGGGGCGACTGCTGCTCATAGACGTCATGGCGATGGAATGGCATAGCGCCATCCTGCCGAAAGACCCTGATTGCCCGGTGTGCGGTTAGTACCCTTTCCAGTTAATATTGACATGTTAAACAGGTCACATCATTATTGATTGATAAGGATCTAAAATGAATTTTATCTTAGCACTGGTCGGTGGTTTCCTGTTGCTCTTTTGCCAGCCCTCAGCGGCGCAGGAGGAGACACGGATTTCCAAGGAATTCACCAAGACCTATCGAGCCTATAACGTCGCTTACGCGCAACGGAATTATGCTCGCGCCGCCGAACTCGCGCGTAAGGCGCTTGATCTGGCAATCGAGGAATTGGGTCCCAACCATGAGAAGATTCACATCCTGCAGGTCAACCTGGCCCATGTTTTGGTCGATATCGGGGAAATGGAGGAAGCCGAGCCCCTCCTGCTGGAGGCAAAAGCCGGGATAATCGAGCAACACGGCCCCGACCACGAGGACTTGATTACCGTGCATGAAGACTATGCCAAAATCTACGTCAGTAAACAGGAACTGGAAAAGGCGCGGGGGGAACTGGATACGATCATCTCCATCATTACCAAAAAGTCCGGCGAGAGGGCGCCGGGCATCGCCAATATCCTGGTCCAGCAGGCGGCCATTCTCATCGCCGAGCAGAACGTGGATGCCGGCGAGACGGCCTACCGCGAAGCCTTGGCGATTTACGACGAGAATTTCGGCAAGGGTAATATCCGTTCGGCGGACGTCATCTCCCTGCTCGGAGATGTCGACCTGACCCGCCAGGAGTATGAGAAAGCGGAACAGAAATATATGGAGGCGCTACGCATATACGAGGACAACCTGCTTGAAGACGACCCGATAGTCCTGGCAAACCATTCCCGTCTGGCAAAACTGTACGTCGCCCTGCGCGATGACAAATTTGCCGACCATGCCGACAAGGTCATCCGCTATACCCCGGATAAGGACGGGCGGGCCGTACCGTTATATGTGATGCAGCCCAAGTATCCGGTTTTTCAAGACGGAACCAGGCCGGTGGGATGGGCCCTGGTAGATTTTACGGTAACGACGGAAGGACGCGTCTTGAACCCCAGGATCATCGAGTCAAAACCGGGTAGCGTTTTTGACAAGGTCACCCTGGAAGTTACCCCGAAGTGGCGCTTCAAACCGAAGGTGGTCGACGGGCAGCGAGTGGAACAGGAAAAAACCCGCGTCCGCCTGGTGTTCGCCAAGGACAATATCGAGGTTTATTTCGGGGAATTGAAACTTTAACCCAAGTCCAG
>JAAXHV010000025.1 GCA_012270695.1 Gammaproteobacteria bacterium
TCTCCCTCTGATGCGCCTGCTACCAGGCCGGCTATATCGACAAATTCCACGTGGGCCGGGATAACCTGCTCCGGTTTTACGATCCGGGCAATAGCCTGCAAACGTGGGTCAGGTACGGGCACCACGCCGATATTGGGCTCAATGGTGCAAAACGGATAGTTCTCAGCGCTGACCCCGGCGCTGGTCAAGGCATTGAACAAGGTGGATTTACCCACGTTGGGCAACCCGACGATCCCGCATTTAAAGCCCATGCCTGGCTTCAGGTTACCCGGACGAAGAACGACTGGTCCGGCTGCCTACCCACACCGGTTTGACGAGCAAGTCGCTTATCATCCAGCAAATACCTCTCACTGTCCTTTGCCCGCCGTCTTCTGCCCTCCGTCTTCTGCCTCCTGTTCCCTGCCCTCCGTCTTCTGCTCTCCGTCTTTTACCCTCTGTCCTCTGGTATGCAGCCGGGTCATGGCCTTGTCCAGTTCCCCGGCGAACAGCAGGGGCAATATCTCCAGACCTCTTTGCAGTGCAGTATTGATCAACTCCGTGTCACCACTGTCGGGCCTTCCCAGTACGTGCGCCAGCACCCTGGTTTTATCCCCCGGATGGCTCACCCCTATTCTCAGTCTCAGGTAATCAGCGTTGCCGAGTTTTTCACTGATATCACGCAAACCTTTATGCCCGCCGTGGCCACCGCCTTTTTTCAAGCGAATCTCGCCGGCATCCAGATCTATCTCATCGTGAACAACCAGGGTTTGAGCAGGTTCAATCCGGAAGTAGTCGGCAACAGCCCGGAGAGCGCGTCCACTGCTGTTCATGTAGGTGGCCGGCTTGAAAATCAGACAATCAATCCCGGGAGTCTTGATACGGGCGAGGTCGCCAGACAATTTTTTCTGGGTGGCGAAACGGATTTGATGCTTTTCGGCAAGCCTGTCAACGAACCAGAAACCGGCGTTGTGACGCGTCGTTGAATAATCAGTACCCGGATTACCCAGGCCTGCTATGAGTTTCAACCCGGTCGGTTCGCTCACCCGGGATTAGCCCTGAATATAGCCGAATCTGCCAAAGATCTTGTTCGTTCCCTATTCTTCCTCTGCCTGTGTCTCTGCCCCTGCCTGTACCTGTGCCTCTGCCTCTTCCAGGTCTTCTTCCTCTGTTTCCACGCCTCCCTTAGGCACGTTCACAGATGCCACCGAAGCGGACGCATCGCCGCCATGTTGCAGGGCGTAGATTTCCACTCCCTCGGGCAAGGCGATATCACTGAGATGCACGGCTTCACCCACGTGGACATTTGCCAGGTCCACATCGATGTACTCCGGCAGGTCTTTCGGTAAACAACTTATTTCCAGTTCGGTCATGATGCGGCTCACCACGCCGCCGCCGCTTTTGACGCCTACGCACTGGTTTTCGTTAATAAAATGAAGCGGCACTCGCATGGTGATTTTCTGTTTCTCGTCAATCCGCAGAAAATCGATATGCAGTACTTCGGGTTTGTAAGGATGCCTTTGTAAATCCTTTAAGACTACCTGCTCACTCTCGGCGTCGAAATTGATGGTCAGGATGCTTGAGTAAAAAGCCTCATGATCGAGCCGATGCAGCACCTCATCATGCAACAACGAGATCGACTGCGGTTCTTTATTCGCCCCATATACGGTGCCGGGAATTCTGCCCGAACGGCGCAGGCGGCGACTTGCGCTCTTTCCCAGTTCGTTCCGCGGCTGTGCCTCTAATTCATAAACTTGCATTTCATAACCCCTTATATTTGCGGTCAGAGTAAATTTGCTCCGACCGCAAATTCAATCAATAAACATTGAGCTCAGCGATTCTCCCTCGGAAATCCGGCGGATGCTTTCCGCCAGCATTGTGGCAACGCTGAGCTGGCGGATTTTATCACATTCAACGGCAGCTTCACGCAACGGGATGGTATCCGTGACGACCAGCTCATCCAGTTCGGATGAGTTGATGTTATCCAACGCCCTGCCTGACAGTACCGGATGCGTACAGTACGCGACCACCCGGTCGGCGCCGAAATCCTTCAGGGCGTTTGATGCCTTACACATCGTGCCGGCTGTATCCACCATATCATCCACGATAATACAGGTACGGCCCTTCACGTCGCCGATGATATTCATTATCTCAGCCTCATTCGCCTTTGGCCGGCGTTTATCGATAATGGCCAGATCCGTATCATCCAGTTGTTTGGCGATGGCCCGCGCCCGGACCACGCCGCCCACGTCGGGTGACACTACGATTTGTCCTTCATATTTGTGCTTCCATATATCGCCCAACAACACCGGTGTCGCATACACGTTATCCAGCGGTATATCAAAAAAACCCTGGATCTGGTCGGCATGGAGGTCAACCGTTAATGCTCGGGAGATACCCATTATCCCGATCATATCCGCCACCACTTTGGCCGTTATGGGAACCCTGGCTGACCTCGACCTCCGATCCTGACGGGCATAACCCATGTAGGGAATCACGGCCGTCACCCGTTCAGCCGACGCTCTCCTCAAGGCATCCGCAATGATGAGCATCTCCATTAAATTATCATTGGCAGGCGTACACAAGGATTGCAGGATAAACACGTCGCGCCCGCGCACGTTCTCTGCAATCTCCACCATGACTTCGCCGTCACTGAACCGACCCACGTTGATCTTGCCCAGGGGCATATTCAGGCGGCGCGCAATATCTGCCGCCAGAACCGGGTTGGCGTTCCCGGAGAACAGCATTACATCGTCTAATGGCATCGATTTTCCCTGCAGATTAACAACTGGCTGGGGCGCCAGGACTCGAACCTGGGAATGCAGGGATCAAAACCCTGTGCCTTACCACTTGGCTACGCCCCATTCAAAATCCGCGATCTTCGGCGCGCCTCTGCTTACAGTATTAACAAAGTGATTTCAACGAAGACCGGTGGTGAAGACCAGATTATAACATAGCTCACTGCACGTTCAGATTATTATCCACATTATTCGTTTGCCGATACCCAAGCATTATTGCTCAGGTGAGAGAAAATGGGTAAACACCAGTCATTCCACGTCTTGCCTCCCGCGAACGTGACGAAAAATCTCCCAGGCCAGATGTTCATGCGCGGCCGAACGAAACTCGGTGTCCCGCATCACCTTGGAGAAAATCTCTTCATTACCCTCCATTCGCCCGATGAATAGTTCGTCCAACCTGCGGTCCAGATAAGCGGCAAAGTCCGTCAGATTATTGGCGCGGGCCGCTTCCGCGATGTTCTCGTCGTTTTCCGCCGAAGCCCGTATCTGGTCGAAGAACAACTGATCCGCTTCGGTGAAGTCGGTGCCGAAGCGCTCATTGAGGCGGTCGATCAGGCTCGACAGCGTCACATCCTGGTCCTTGACCTGGGCTGTGCCAACATCGGTTGGCCCTTTCAGTGGATCGGCCTCGCC
>JAAXHV010000026.1 GCA_012270695.1 Gammaproteobacteria bacterium
TCCCCGCTGATGAAAACCGTGGGCACACCAACCTCACCGGCATGAGCTATGTTGAAACCAATTTCACCGATCAGTTCATCGTTCAACCAGCAGTTGGCAATGCTTCGGGAACTCCAGCTGTGACACAGCACGCCATCAGGTGTGTTTTCCATCGCGTGATGGCCATACAAAAACTGCGCCTCAAATGTCAATCCCATCTCCCAGGCAGAGCCTCTGGGGCGACCGAATATCACCCGGGCTTCACGGTGGATATGTTCGATATTGATTCCACCACTGCCGTGTCCGTCCAGCACGATAGGGTCAGTGGCGCCTCCTTCCATAGCACCGTCTATGAGGGCGTTGATCTCCAGAGTGGCGAGATATTTGGCCTGTTCGTTGTCGCGCCCCCCGTCGTAAGTCTGAGTTTTGAAATCTACGACGCCGGCAGTGCCTTCCAAATCGCACAAGATAAGAATTCTCATGGAAAGTCTCCTGATGAACATGGCGGGAGATGTTTCACATTGTCAAAATACATGATTGTGGGGCGCTCCTGCAAGCAGAGATGCTCTGTCCAACCCAACAGGCGCGGAGGAATCACGGCGGTGGATGAACCGAGTGTGGCGGAATGCGCGGATGGGCGGATGATGCTACTGGCGCAATCCACTGGCGGAGTTTTACCGCTGAAATGTCGTTTATTCTATTTCTGTATAGTCGGAGGTGAGGGTTAAATCACCTGACTTCACATTAATAAAGCAGGCGGTTGTCCCTTCGGGCCGCGTGGCGGTTACCACCCACTGCTCGGCCATCCTTTCCAGCTTTGCAGGTGATTCGATCCACTTCCTTTTGCCGGTTATCCCGGTATCAGCAGTTGATATCAGGAAAGCCTCATCCAAAGGCCTTGATGATTCAAAAATCACTGTGAACTGTCCGCTCTCAGTCCTGGACGAAATTTGTCTGGCCCAGGGTTTGCCCTCTTTGACAACGCTGTTCGCGAAGGCATAGCTATCCGGAGGTTTCATGCCGGCCTGGTGCCCGTGTTTCATGCCGGGAATCAGGCATACCATGTAAGGCCCGGATACAGTGCGATAGCAGGA
>JAAXHV010000027.1:0-4517 GCA_012270695.1 Gammaproteobacteria bacterium
CGCCGGCAATAGCCGCAGGTAATGTCAGTAAAAACGTATACCGTATGCCGTGCACTGTCGGGAACAAAGTCTATGGTCTCAGAGGCAGGGATGCCTTCCAGCACCTGCTTCCTGGCGGCGGCGCGTTCCTGTTCACTCAGGTTGATGCGTTTACCCAGGTCGATCAGGTCCCCTTGCAGGATATAACGACCGTCTTCGCTCAGGTAGATCATGTCCGTGCCCAACATGACTTCGTACAGCCCGGGGATGGGCGCCGGCTTGATGCGGGTGATCTCGACATCCGGAAAAACATCAGTGATAGCCTTGCGCAACTGGCTGTCCCGCTCCGCATCGGCGCTCGCTGCGCCAACGGTCAGCGCCGCGGTCAACAACAATATCAATCCGGGTCGCGCGAGTTTCTGTTCCATACTATTTTTATCGATACTTATCTTTACAGGGAGAGGCTCAACAACTCAACTGTCCGGCTCAGGCTTTCCCGGTCCAGCGCCGGTCTTTTTTTTCGACGAATCGCCCCAGTGAAAATAAATCACCTGCCCGAGAATCGCGCATACGGTAATGATAGCTATCACCAATACAAGCATCATCGCCATTTCAGCTGTTAATATTTCTTCCATCAGAGATCTCCCAACTTTTTAATGCTCCAGTATGCATAAAAATTGATTGCAATAATAGCACAGGTAAACAGAAATACCAGCGTGCGTGACAGCGAACACGTGACAGCGATCATGCGAAGATTAAATGAGACTGTGGCAAAATGTCCAACTATCCAGGCAACCAGTGGGACATCCACCGCAACCAACAGGCCGAGCAGCAGCTTAAACCAACCTATCTCCTCTTTCCGGTTCACCCGCGCGGATGGTGCTCCGCGTGGAGGTTTTTCAGCCGTTCCCTGGCAACGTGGGTATAGATCTGCGTTGTCGATATATCGCTGTGGCCCAGCAACATCTGCACCACGCGCAAATCAGCGCCGTGATTCAGCAGGTGGGTGGCAAACGCGTGCCTGACCACGTGCGGTGAAAGCGTCTTGCTGATACCCGCCCGGATTGCATAGCGTTTTACCGCGTGCCAGAAAGTCTGGCGCGTCATCATGCGGCCGCGGCGACTGGGAAACAGTGTGTCTGCGGGTGGCCCCTGCAACAGTTCAGCGCGACCCTGGCGGACAAATTTTTCCAGCCAATCCGCTGCCTCTTCCCCTAACGGTACGAGACGGTCCTTGTTGCCTTTGCCGACGACCCGAATCACGCCTTGCCTTAAATTCACCTGACCCAGCTGCAGGCTGACCAGTTCCGATACTCTCAGTCCGGTCGCATACAACACCTCCAGCATCGCCCGGTCGCGTTGGCCGATGGCCGTGGTGGTATCGGGCGCAGCAAGCAATCCCTCTACTTCCTCCTCGGTCAGCGATTTCGGCAGGGGACGGCCAATGCGCGGCGCCGCGATCAGGGCACAGGGGTCATGGCCGATACGCCCTTCCCGGGCCTGGTACTGAAAGAAACGCCGCAGTGAGGATAAACGCCGTGCGCTGGTACGGGCTGACATGCCGCTTAACGAGGCCAGGTACCCCAGGATATCCTCGGGCCGGGACTGCAGCAAGTCACGGGACGTCAGCGCCAGCCAGCCCGAGTACGAGTAAAGATCGTTGCGATAGGCGCTTAAGGTATTTTCACTCAGGCCCCGCTCCAACCACAGGGCGTCAAGAAACTGGTCGACAACAGCCTGTTTGTCAGACACGAATCACCATAATCCGCAGATTAACGCGGATTGTTGGTAATGCCACAGGGTGTACAGAGAAAAATAAGCCAGCTATTTGTCATTCAGGCAAACACTCTGCGTTAATCTGCGTCACCTGCGGGTAATAAACATGTCAGGATGAGGGTTTGATCTTCTCTTTTATCCTGGCCGCCTTGCCACGCCGGCCGCGCATGTAATACAGCTTTGCTCTCCTGACGTCCCCGCGCCGTTTCACGGAGATCTTTGCGATACTGGGGCTGTAGGTCTGGAACACCCGTTCCACGCCTTCACCATAAGATATCTTGCGCACGGTGAACGAGGAATTCAGGCCCCGGTTCTTCTTGGCGATCACCGTACCTTCAAACGCCTGTAGCCGTTCCCGCTGG
Source organism: Gammaproteobacteria bacterium (assembly GCA_012270695.1). Lineage (GTDB taxonomy): Bacteria > Pseudomonadota > Gammaproteobacteria > Eutrophobiales > Eutrophobiaceae > JAAXHV01. The sequence goes on from JAAXHV010000027.1 coordinate 2,118, forward strand.
CCTTCCACTACTTTAACCTGTACAACTACGGTATCCCCGGGATGAAATTCCGGTATCTCCCGGTTGCATTGTTCAGCTTCAAGTTGATCAATAATGTTTACCATGGTTGCACACCTCATGAGTCATTCGTTGTTCCGCTGTTCCTCTATGTATTCATCCAGCAATGCCTGTTGTTCAGGCTCCAGGGACAATGCTTCCAGCAGGTCCGGACGCCGTTTCCAGGTACGGCCCAGTGCCTGTTTCAGACGCCATTTACGTATGGCGTCGTGGTCTCCGCTCAGTAATACCGGCGGCACCTGCCGGCCCTCCACCCGCTCCGGCCGGGTGTAATGGGGGCAGTCCAGTATTCCCCGGAAAAAAGAATCTGCCGCCACGGATTCCTCATTTCCCAAGGCTCCGGGCAGACACCTTGCTACTGCGTCAATCAATACCATGGCAGGAAGCTCGCCGCCGCTCAGCACATAATCACCGATAGACCACTCCTCATCGACTTCCAGTTCGATAACCCGCTCATCAACACCTTCGTAACGGCCTGCCACCAGGATGAATGAACTCCTGCCGGCAAACCCTATGACGTCCTGCTGTCGCAAACGCTGCCCCTGGGGCGACAGGTAGGCTACCGCGGCCCCGGGCAATGCCTTCCTGGCAGCGCGTATGGCAGCCTGCAACGGCCGTGCCATCATCACCATGCCCGGTCCGCCGCCGTAAGGCCGGTCATCTACGCTGCGCTGGCGGTCTGCCGTGTAATCCCGAGGGTTAACCGTACTGATTTGCAGCAATCCCGACCTGACGGCTTTTCCGGTAATACCATAGTCACTGACCGCAGCAAACATCTGCGGAAACAGTGTGACCACACTCACCGCTAATCCCATTCCGATTCCCATTCCACGGTGATGACCGCGCTGTCCATATCCACCTGCCTGATGACCTCACCCATGACGAACGGGATCGAACGGCGCTTGTCGCCCTCCACAACCAATACATCGTTGGCGCCGGTTTCCCGGATATCAACAACCCTGCCCAGGCGCTTGCCCGCCAGCGCGACAACATCCATGTGCAGCAAGTCAGCCCAATAATATTCACCTGACGCCGGTTCAGGCAAACGATCGCGCGCTACGGCAAGCGGACGACCGATGAAGCGGCCCGCCGTTTCCCTGTCTTCCACCCCGGGAAATTTAACCACCAGGATTTTACCTCTTTTCCCGTATTCAACGAATTCGACTTCAGTCCATGTTGCTTCGGCATTTTTGTTATCTTCACCCAGCAACCAGGGTTGATATAAAAAAATGTTTTCCTTCGGCTCCGTGTAAGAGAATACCTTCAACCAGCCGCGTACCCCATGGACACCAGAAATCCTGCCGATGATAACCCGTTTCTCGGGTCCGTTGCCGGCGGGCGAGTCATGATGCAGAATTTTCAGGCACCCTCTATCCATGAGTTCATCTTCCTTAGCTTGGCTTTCTCAGCCATCGTCTTCCGGGACGCTATCTCTTTTGACGTTCTTCTTAATCAATTCAGCGACCCGATCAGAGGGCTGCGCCCCCTGGGATAACCAGTAATCGATACGCTCCTGTTCCAGACTCAATCTTTGTTCCTGGCCGGTTGCTATCGGGTTGAAATAACCCAGCCTTTCTATATACCTGCCGTCGCGCGGGTTGCGTGAATCGGTTGCAACTATATGATAGAAAGGTCTTTTCTTCGCGCCAGCTCGCGCCAATCGAATTGTTACCATAGATTTTACCTTATGCCTGCTGAACGGCGGGATCTACCTACCGAAAAAAGGCGGTATTATACGGTTTCTTTTCACAAAAAGGAAGTACTGTATGAGTATGAAACGAATGACCACCGAACAAAAAGCGCGCCTGCGTGAGCGCCTGAAACAAATCCGCCGTGCGCTGGGGCAGAAACAGCGGCTGGAATTCGACCAGGCCATCCATAAGCGCCTGCTGGAACAAGTCGAACAGGCCGGGGTGGTATTCTGTTACGTATCAACCGGCGACGAAGTGAATACCCACCCTGTCATCGATCGGCTGCGGCAACTGGATAAAACCGTCCTCATCCCCAAAATCGTCAACCGGGAAAAAATGATCGCAGTCCGCTTCGATAAATGGGAGGAACTGCGGGTCGGACAACTGGGCATACTCACACCTGAGAGTAATTCCGAGTGGCAATCCCGGGTTGGCCTGTGTATCACGCCGGGCCTGGGTTTTACCCGGGACGGCAGACGTATTGGCTACGGCAAGGGCTATTATGACAAGTGGTTCACGACCCACCCGCACAGCGCGAGAACCGCGTTGTGCTATGAATGCCAGCTCGTTGATGATATCCCCACCACTGAGACAGACGTGAGGGTCGAAAAGATCGTCACGGAGAAGAGGGTTATCAGTTGTTCAGAATTCT
>JAAXHV010000027.1:4540-19845 GCA_012270695.1 Gammaproteobacteria bacterium
AATTCCTAATTCTTAATTCTCACCTCCCCCGCCCACCAAGCGGCCAGTATTGAACCGCTGATATTATGCCAGATACTGAACAGGGCACCGGGCAGCGCAGCAAGCAGCGGGAATTTCGTCAATTCCACCAGTGCGATTGCGAGGCCGGAATTCTGCATGCCCACTTCAATGGCAAGGGTGCGCCGGATGCGTTCTTCACAACCGAACATCCAGGCCAGGCAATAACCGCCGGCCAGCCCGGATATATTATGCAGGCACACCGCAGCGATAACCGGCGCCGCCAGCATCGCCAGTTGCGTCTGTGTATTGGCAATGATGATACCGATGATCAAAATAACGGCAACAACGGATATCCCGGGGAATATGCGTTTGATCACCCGTATCCTGTCACCCAGGCGGTAATTGATGAACACCCCCAAACTAACCGGCGCCAGGATGATGGTGAAGATATTCAGCATCATGGCCAAAACCGGCACGGGGACTTTCTGCCCGATGTATACCCAGGTCAGCAGCGGTGTCAGGAATACCGCCAGCAGGGTGGATACAGCCGTCAGGGTAATGGATACGGCGACCTCGCCTTTCGCCAGGTAGCAGATGATATTGGACGCGGTTCCTCCGGGACACGAACCCACCAGCACCATGCCCAGCGCCAGTTCAACGGGCAAGCCCATGGACTCGGATACCAGCCATGCCACGAACGGCATCAGGATAAACTGCAGGGCCACGCCGAGTGTGACCGCTTTGGGTCTTCTGATTACATTCCGGAAATCATCCGGGCGCAAGGTCATGCCCATGCCCAGCATGACCAGGCCAAGCAGGGGGACGATATATCCCTTGAAAGGGAGCAACACTCCGGGATACAGGAAGGAAAAAATGCTGATGCCGATGGCGCCCAGTGGAAAGAGTGTTATTGTCCTCATGAATGGGGTCACGTGAATGGGGTCAGGTCGCACATTGCACATTAGTATTTCATAGTCTATCTTTCCCCGGGTAATGTGCAATGTGCGACCTGACCCCATTCATATGCGACCTGACCCCATTCATTTGCTGATAGCGGCGCTGTTTTGCCTGTTAATACAACCCGTTTACGCGGTAGCCATCCTGAGCGACAGCAGCGACTGGCCCTTGTACGGACGCACCTATGACAACCAGCGTTTCAGCCCCTTGTCCCAGGTCAATAGCGGCAACGTGGATCAGTTACGGCTGGCCTGGCGTTTCAACACCGGCAAGGTCGGATCGTTCCAGACCTCGCCCATTATACGGGATGGCGTCATGTACATAACGACTCCTTACAACGATGTCATTGCCCTGCGCGCGGACACGGGTAAAGTGTTGTGGCGTTACCGGCATGACCTGCCGGACAAGACATTCTGCTGTGGTCCTGCCAACCGCGGGCCTGCCCTGAGCGCGGACAAGGTCTTCAGTGTCACCATTGACGCCAGGCTGATCGCCCTGGACCGGAAAACGGGCGAGGTGATCTGGGACGTGGCGATCACGGACACTGATACCGGCAAGGCGGAACAGCTCGACGCGCTGCTGGGCGTGGCTGAACTGCAAGGCGCAATACAATCGGGACAGACCGGCTATACCGCCAACCTGGCCCCCCAGGTATTTGCCGGCAAAGTCCTGGTGGGCATTTCCGGCGCGGGTTACGGCCTGCACATGGACCTGGAACAGGAGGGCGAATACACATTGTCAGTCGGCGGCCTGTCCGGTGGAGAACACGGTTTACGTGGATTTATCGTCGCTTACGATACGGAAACAGGCGAGGAAATCTGGCGCTGGTACAGCACCCCGGAATCCGGCTGGCAGGGCGAATGGCGCAGACAAACGGAGTACGGCGCGCCACTGAACCGGGACCTGAAAGCAGAGCGCCGCGCCAACAAGACCTATGCCGACACCTGGCATTACGGCGGCGGTTCAATTTACACGACGCCAGCCATTGACCCTGAACTCGGCCTGATTTATATCGGCACCGGCAACCCGTCGCCGCAGATGGATGACTCAACCCGTCCCGGCGATAACCTGTACACTGTCAGCCTGGTCGCCCTGGAAGCGGACACGGGCAAGTTGCGCTGGCATTACCAGCAGGTGCCCCACGACCGCTGGGGTTACGACGTCGCCAGCCCACCGCTGCTGTTCGAGCTGGTTGAAAACGGCAAAACCATCAAGGCAGTGGGGCAAGCCAGCAAACTCGGCTGGCTGTTTATCCATGACCGGCTGACCGGCAAGCTGATCCGGCGCAGCGAGGCTTTTATCAAACCGGAAAACCTGTTCGCGCGGCCATCAAAGGAAGGCGTGCGTATCGTGCCCGGCACCCTGGGCGCAGTGTCCTGGTCGCCGGTCGCTTACCACCCCGGCCTGCAACAGGTTTATATACCCGGCATTTACCAGCCTTCCCTGTTTTATTCCCGCAAACTGGACCCGCAACCAGGCGCGCCCTGGCAGAGTTACACTTTTTTCAAGAAAGCCGATGAACCGGATTGGGGTGTGCTCAGCGCCATCGACGTCGTTTCCGGCAAACTGAGTTGGCAACAAAAAGTGGCGCAACCCATGGTCGGCGGCGTGCTGGCCACCGCCGGCGACCTGATCTTCTCCGGCGAAGGCAACGGCCGCTTCGTCGCCTACGACGCCCACAGCGGCGCGCCCTTATGGCAGCACCAGAGCGACTACGGCGTCAATGCCCCGCCCGTCAGCTATATGCTCAACGGCAAACAATACATTTCCGTTGCCGCGGGAGGAAACTCCCTATTCGGCTACAAAGTCGGGGATGAAATACTGACGTTCAGCCTGGATGATTGAGACAGAAGACAGTTAATTTGAGGGACATCCAAGGATGGAAACGAAAATACGCGACATTTATCATGCAGGCTTCCTTGATAAGAGAGTGGAGTCGCAAAAGAGTCTTATATCGAAACTCAATAACGTATCCCCTGACACAGCCCGCACACTTATTCGCGAGACAGTTAATAGTGAATGGTTTGCTGATACCTTCCTGAGCGGCAATCTTAAGGGTTGGCCAGTAGGAATGTTACCGGTAGCAATTTATGAGGCGCTGAAAAAGGCCGGCGTCGTCACTTCTGCGCAAATTGTCATTGACAATGTCCAGGGTGGCAAATTTCGTAAACATCCAGAGGTATCGGTTGAGCAGTATAAGTATTTACAACATGCGTTAGACCATGGTGAAGTATTGCTTGAACGCCCAGGCCGAGTAAAGCAAGGCCCCAGAAATACCTTACTGATACATTATCGTGACGGGGATGATTGGTGGCGTTATGTAGCAAACATCAAAAAAGATAAATTGTATCTGCTTACAGTGTTTCGTGGCAGTTATATAGCAAGACAAAAAGTGTTAAAGAGAACCGGGCTAATAACAATTAAACCCTGGGATGAAGATATCTGGCAAAAAAAACACGGAGCCTGAAGGGGCGGCACTCCCCACGTGCTACACTACAACATGCAGCTTTTACGGTCAGCCTGTAACTCAGGCTCCGGTATAATTATAGCAAACACTGGTAGTCAAAATCAAACAGAATTCCGGGAAAGAGCAGATAAGCGGAGTAACCCTGGATCATATCTGTGAGTAACGATCAGTGTGCCGCCAAACCTGTTATTTTCATTGTCCGGAATGCAATATTATTGGATAATCAGGTTTGTATCGTCCTTAGAGGAGAGATAGCGGTGACTATAAAAGAAAATGTGAAAAACCCGGACACATGGCTGCGCGGCCTGTTTATCGTCATCTTCGGCGCCATTCTTTATTTTGTTTTTATCCTTGTCTGGTTATTGGTCGTGTTTCAATTCGTCAGCAAGCTGCTCACGGGTGATTTAAACCGGCCACTGGCTGATTTCAGTGTCGGACTGCTGCGTTACATCTCTCAAATCCTGAGTTATATCACTTTCCAGTCGGATGAGAGGCCCTTCCCCTTCAATCCCTGGCCGGAAAAAGTCAAGACCGAACCGGCGCCCAGGCCGAGGTCCAGACGCCGCACAACCCGCCCCCCTGCCAGGGCAAAAAAAGAGGGTTCATAGCCCGCATATCTCATTATGGCTCATCGAAGCCGGGTTTAAGAGAGGGGCGAACCATTCCATTACCAGGCCGCTGTCTGCCATCGGCTGTTTGTTTGCTGTCTGGGAATTGCGGGCGAGAGGGAACGTGATATGTAACGGGTAAGGGCCCGGCACAGGCGCCCGTCAACCCGAGTGGGTCAACTGGTAGACTTGCCCTATCCAGTTGTTAATGACGGATTCAGCGCTGTCATGCCAGGTGTTGTCGAGTGAAGGCGCTATCAGTGCTTCAGGAAATTCCGGTATTTCACTCCCGGCCTTCCTGGCAGCCACCACTCGCTCCCGATACTCAGCCAGTACCGCGCGGGTTTGCAGGCTGAAATAATTCCCCGGAAACGGCGGGTAGCTATCCGTTTCACCGGTCATATAACGCATCACTTCCCGCTTGTATTCCTTAAGTAGACTGTTCACGTCGTACTCCGGATGCCCTTGAAAAAAAACCAGGCGTAATCCGTCTTCGCTGACGGCCAGGTGAACCCCCGCCTGTTCGCTCTCAACCAGCACGTTCAGGCCGGCAGCGGCAAACTGTTGCGGCGTCACAGCATTAAAACGGGAGTGCGGAACGTCGAAGCGCGTATTCATCCCTGCCACCAGGGGGTGCGAACGATCCCTGACTCTGTGCGAATATATCCCCCAGCACTTATAGGGTAGGGGAATGCGTGTCTGCCCGTAACGGAACTGCAATACCGCATGGGTAGCCAGACAGGAACACAGTATGGACGTAACGTTATCGCAGGCCCAGTCAACCACATCTATCAACGGCAACCAGAAATCCTGCTTATCCAGGGCCGGATCGACTACGTTGGCGCCACTGATAATCAACGCGTCCAGTCCGTCGGATTTTATTTCATCGAAACTCTTGTAATACATGGCGACGTGCTCACGGCTTTCCTCACTGCGCGCTAATTCCTTCATGGTAAACGGATGGACATAAAACCTGGCAATCTGGTTGCTTTCTCCCACGAGCCTGAAAAACTGCCTTTCCGTTGCTTCCAGGGCCTTGTCCGGCATCATGTTAAGCAGGCCGATGTGTAATTCCCGTACCTCCTGGCTGGCTGCAGTATCCTCGGGTATCACAAGACTGCCCTCAGCCTGAAGTCTTTTGAAGCTGGGTAAATCGGTATCAGCAACCAGCGGCATTGATTATTCCTCCTGTCTAGACAACACGTCAGCAACGAGATTGATGAAATCATTTTCGGATTCCACGGTAATAATTTCATCAGTGGCAACGGTATAACCGTATCTGGAGGCGATACGTTCATAGCGCGGGAGACGGGCGCGAAACAACCGGGGAAACACCCACCTGACGAAATCATCCGGTTCGATCAAAGCGATATAATCCAGCCCTCGTTGCCGCATGTAAACAGCGAGCTGTTCATCCAGGAAGGCCTCCTGATAATACATCGGCTTGGGGTCCTGCTCGGCCCGTCCTATCAAATCTTTTTCATCTTCAGCGGTAGCCTCGATATATAAAATCAACGTGTGCCCTGCCAACAGCTTGAGCACGCCATCATCCATTTCGCACAGACTGCCGCCGGCATCATTGACAAAATGCGAGTAACCGTACACCTCATGGGCCTTGCGAATGAATTCCGGCACATCATTCATCGAGTTCCTCTCGGCAATCCTGTGTAATTCCTGGCGCCGTTTGAATTCTTCCATACCCAGCCCGCCCAGTTCCGGATTGCCCAGTTTGCCCAAAAAACTGGAAAGCGGCTTGAGGTTGTCGATATCCAAATTATTGAAAATATGAATAGAGTCGGAGCGCAGCAAGTCGCGCATGAAGGGGATCTGCATGACGTGTTGCTTGATGTTATCCAGGATCGGCTCATCCAGGTAACGGGTGCCAATGCGGTAATCACCGGAATAATGGAACCAGTTGTGGCGGCGCAGCTTTCTTGCCAGGGTGGTCTTGCCGACCCCGGACATGCCCAAAAGCGTTACGGATTTATGCCCCCAGCGCCTGAATTCATCGCCTGTCAGTCTCATGATCGTTAACTTCTTCGGGAAAATCCGGGTTAGTATAAGGTGCGTCAGTACGTGCTGACGGCGTGGGCCGGCCTTAATTCAATACGTACATGTAGTTTGTCATAGTGCATGATATCAATTTTAAAATGACTGTCTGCGTGTTCGAGAATGACATCCATGAATGCTATCTTAGCGGATTTAAAAACGGTTTTCCCCTGCTCACTGTGTATTGGTCGCAACACAATCGGGTCATCATTGCCCCTGAAATCGGAGAGAAAATTCAAAATGACGCCATCCTCAGCCGGGCAAAACGTCCAGGTATGATTACTGAACCCGGTATATGCTGTTCCTGAAACGCAATCAGGATCAACCCGGATAAAATTTATGTTATACGGGGTCGGTCCTACCGGAGTATGCACGGCCTCACCGCGCCAGTTTCCTTCCAGACTCGACAACCAATGGCCCTTCAGGGTCAACTCAGCGGAAGGAGGATAAAAGGGGACGGTAACTAATACGATTAACAGTAAGTTATACAGGAAAAACCGTTTCCGGTTCAGCATTTGCAGGGGGAACTGCTACGTTCTATTCATCGACCGCTTTCATGCTCAGACGAACCCTGCCTTGCCGGTCGATCTCGAGGACCTTGACCTTGACAAATTCACCTTCCGACAATTTGTCGCTGACATTCTGCACGCGTTCCTTGGAAATCTGCGAGATATGCACCAGACCGTCCTTCCCCGGCAGGATATTGACAAATGCGCCGAAGTCCATGAGCTTGGCGACTCTTCCCCGGTAAATTTTACCGACTTCAACTTCAGCGGTAATGTCTTCTATGCGCTTTCGCGCAGCATCACTGGCAGCCTTGTCACTCGAATAAATTTTGACATAGCCGTTATCGTCTATGTCGATAGCCGCTCCAGTCTCTTCCGTTATCGCGCGTATGGTCGCGCCGCCCTTGCCGATAACGTCCCTGATTTTGTCAGGATGAATCCTGATCGAGGTAATACGCGGCGCATATTCGGACATCTCTGCACGCGCCGCACCCAGCACCGCATTCATCTCCTCGAGGATATGCAGCCTCCCGTCCCTGGCCTGGGACAATGCTACCTGCATAATGTCCTTGGTTATACCCGGCACCTTGATATCCATCTGCAGCGCGCTGATGCCTGTTTCCGTACCGGCCACTTTGAAATCCATATCGCCCAGGTGGTCTTCATCTCCCATGATGTCCGACAACACCACAAATTTTTCACCTTCTTTTATCAGGCCCATGGCAATACCGGCTACCGGCGCTTTTGTTGTGATGCCGGCATCCATTAACGCCAGGCTGGCGCCGCATACCGAAGCCATGGAACTGGAACCGTTTGATTCGGTAATTTCGGAGACAATCCGTATGGCATAGGGAAATTCCTCCAGGTTCGGCATGACCGCCATCAGGGCGCGCTTGGCCAGCCTGCCGTGACCGATTTCACGCCGTTTGGGTGAACCTGCGCGTCCCGTTTCACCGACGCAATAAGGCGGGAAGTTGTAATGCAGCATAAACGGGTCCTTACGCTCTCCTTCTATCGCATCGATGATCTGTGCATCCCGGTCTGTTCCCAGGGTAGCCGCCACCAGGGCCTGTGTCTCACCCCGGGTAAACAAGGACGAACCATGAGCCCTGGGCAGCACGCCTACCTCCACCCGGATATCCCTTACCGCTACGGTATCCCTGCCGTCTATGCGCGGTTCCCCGGCAACTATGGCGCCCCTGACGATACTGCTTTCCAGCTCTTCCACGGCCTCACCGATCATCCCGTCGCTCCAGCGTTCTCCGTGCTTCCCGGTAATTACCGTGATTACCTCGGATCGTATTTCGGCCAGCCGTTCCCGCCGGCTGAGCTTGTCCTGGATTGCATAGGCTTCGCGCAACAGGTCCGCACAGGTTTCGCCGACTTCGGCTTGCAACTCTTCATCATCATCCGGCGGCTGCCAATCCCAGGGTCTGGTTCCCGCGTCAGCAACCAGTTGCCGGATATTTTCAATAACGATCTGTAACTGCTCGTGACCGAACATCACCGCGCCGAGCATGACTTCTTCAGATAACAGCCCCGCTTCGGATTCAACCATCAGGACGGAGGATTCCGTCCCGGCCACCACCAGTTCCAGTTCCGACTTGGACAAGGCCGCATAACTGGGGTTAAGCAGGTACTTGCCATTGCGATAGCCTATGCGCGCAGCGCCGACAGGCCCTTTGAATGGCACTCCGGAAATTCCCAACGCGGCCGAGGCGCCTATCAGGGCCGGAATATCGGGGTCAATCTCCGGGTCCAGCGACATGACTGTGGCGATAATCTGAACTTCATTTTTAAATTGCTTTGGAAACAAGGGGCGTATTGGCCTGTCGATCAGCCTTGAGGTCAGCACCTCCTTTTCCGACGGCCGCCCCTCACGCCGGAAGAAACCGCCGGGTATCTTCCCGGCTGCATAAGTCTTTTCCTGGTAATCCACCGTGAGCGGGAAAAACCCCTGGTCGGGCCTGGCCTCCTTACTGGCTACACAGGCTACCAGCACAACCGTATCTCCCATACTTACCATTACCGCACCGCTGGCCTGTCTGGCAACCCTGCCGGTTTCCAGGACTACCGGAACATTCCCATACTGAAATTCTCTTTTTACTACGTTCATTATTCTTCCCGATTATTATGTGCCTGACATTTGAGGCGACTTGTTTCTACATGGATTTGAGTATGCTGACAACCTGGAAAACCGGGTTGCCGGGTAAACTGAATTATGCCGGACCAGTTATTTCCTCAGCGCCAATCGGCCAATCAACTCCCGATACCGGTTAACATCTTTATTCTTCAAATAATTCAGCAATTTCCGGCGCCGATTTACCATGCGCAACAAACCCTGGCGTGAATGGTGATCTTTGGAATGCGATTTAAAATGCTGCGATAAATCAGTAATACGCGCGGTCAGTAACGCTACCTGAACTTCCGGCGATCCCGTATCGCCGGATGAACGTTGATATTCACTCAAGATATCAGCTTTTTTCTGCTGACTTAACGACATTAAAATATTATTCTCCTTAGCCGATCATATAAAGGCGTGCGTATTGTACCCACGCTTGCGATAACTGACAAGAAAAACCTTCACAGAAAAACCTTCACGATTGTGTAACCAGTCGTTTCGGCGCCACACGGCCGTCCGTCAGCACCTCACCTACGCCCAAAAAACGTCGGTCCTCGGTGTAAATCCGCAACATGCCCCGGGTCGGCGCGCCGGGCACCATGACCGGCTGACCCTGGCATAAATAATAGGCTACGGAGTCGACCAGTTGGACGGAGGGCAGGTCCTGCAGGACGGAATCGATGCCCAGCAATTCAGCGTCCAGGCCGGACAACCCGTTTTCAGCAATGTTTTCCAGCTCTGTCATGGTCAGCATATTGTCATCGGAATAAGGCCCCACGCCGATGCGCCTCAGCGATTTGACATGCGCTCCACAGCCCAGGTCCTTGCCGATGTCTTCAGCCAGCGTGCGGATGTAAGTCCCCTTGGAACACAATATCTCCAGTTCAATACTGTCATCCCGGTAATCAAGCAGGTTCATCCTGTGTATGGTAATTTCCCGGGGCTCTCTATCCACTTCCAGTCCTTGATGAGCCAATTCATACAGCCGCTGTCCCTTATGTTTCAGCGCTGAAAACATGGGGGGGACCTGCATGAGAGTGCCTTGAAACCGCAGCAGGACCGCTTCTATGCGTTTACGCGTCAGATTCTGCAGCGTGCCCCGAAAAACTATCTCACCCTCTGTGTCGCCGGTGCTGGTCTGAATGCCCAGTTGAAAAATCGTACGATAATGTTTATCCGCGTTAAGCAGATAACCGGAAAATTTCGTTGCTTCGCCAAAGCACAGCGGCAACAGGCCGGACGCGGCTTTATCCAGACTACCGGTATGCCCCGCCTTTTTTGCCCGGTACAGAGACTTAACTTTTTGCAACGCGGCATTGGAAGTCAATCCCACCGGTTTATCCAGCAGCAGTATTCCCCTGACGTTGCGGCCTTTAGCCCGCATTTCTAATCAACCTGGAACGGGACGAACTCCGTACCCTTCATTTTGTTTGACTGACGGAATCAATCAGTTCAATCAAGCGGTTCGCCCGGTTGAGCGAGTGATCAAAGCGGAAAGTCAGTTGCGGCACAGCCCGTAACGGCAGTATCTGCGCCAACAGGTGGCGCAGGTGACCGGCCCTTTCATTCAGTAAATCCACGATAACCTCCTCGGCGCAAGCAGGTTGCAGGCAGGTAAAAAACACATCCGCATTTCTGAGGTCCGGGCTGACATCAACAAATGACACCGTAATCAATCCCGCTTCCCTGAACGACGTCTCCTTTTGCAGCAGCAAGGCAATCTCGCGTTGCAGCAAATCCGCAACGCGCTGACTTCGTGCATATTCACGTGGCATCATTTACCCAGATATCAAGAATTACTAATTGGGATGTTGCGCCCTAATTCCTAATTCGTAATTCCTAATTCGTAATTCTAAATGTTTCGCTCGACCTCAATCCGTTCAAACACTTCAATCTGGTCGCCCGCTTTCACATCGTTGTAATTTTTTACGCCGATGCCGCACTCAGTGCCGGATTTCACCTCATTTACGTCATCCTTGAAACGCCGCAACGACTCGAGTTCTCCTTCATAGATGACTACGTTGTCCCTGAGCACCCGTATCGGATTGGCCTTGCGCACCAGGCCGCTGGACACGAGACAACCGGCGATCTCACCGTAACCGGGAGCACGAAACACCTCTTTTACTTCCGCCACACCGATGATCTGCTCCCTGACTTCCGGTGATAATAAACCATTAATCGCTGACTTGACGTCATCGATAACATCATAAATGACACTGTAATAACGCAAGTCCACCCCTTCTTCGTCAACCAGTTTCCTGGCCGCGCCGTCAACCCGGACATTGAAGCCGATCACCATTCCGTTCGAAGCCAAGGCCAGGTTTATGTCCGATTCCGTAATGCCGCCGACTCCGGCGCTGATGATGTTGACCGCAACGGCATCTCCGGAAAGTTTCTGCAGCGCTTCCGACAAGGCTTCCGCCGAACCCTGAACGTCGCCCTTGATGAGAACGTTTATCGAAACGCCATCGGCGTCATTCATCCTGGTGATGGCATCCTTTGCCTTGGACGCCTGTTGTTTTGCCAGCTTGACTTCCCTGTACTTGCCCTGGCGAAACAGCGCAATCTCCCTGGCCTTGCGTTCATCGGGCACGACGATCATATCGTCACCGGCCTTGGGCGTACCCGACAGACCCAGGACTTCAACCGGGACTGACGGGCCGGCTGCCGCGACTTCAGCGCCGTTTTCGCCGTGCATTGCCCGTACCCGACCGAATTCGTGGCCGGTGAGAATCACGTCACCCCGTTGCAATTGTCCATTCTGTACCAGCACGGTGGCAACAGGGCCCCTCCCCTTGTCCAGCCTGGCCTCAATGACCGCGCCGGAAGCAGGCCCGTCGGGCGCCGCCTTGAGTTCGAGAATTTCCGCCTGCAAAGAGATACTGTCGAGCAGGCCGTCAACCCCATCGCCCGTTTTTGCAGACAGGTTGACAAAGATATTATCGCCGCCCCACTCTTCGGGGACCACGTCAAATTTGGATAATTCCTGTCTTACGCGCTCCGGGTCGGCCTCGGGTTTGTCGATCTTATTTATCGCGACTATCAGCGGAACAGAACCGGCCTTGGCGTGTTGTATGGCTTCTTCGGTCTGCGGCATTACCCCGTCATCCGCCGCTACGACCAGGATGACAATATCGGTCACCTTGGCTCCGCGGGCGCGCATTGCAGTGAAGGCCTCGTGCCCGGGCGTATCCAGAAAAGTGATATTGCCGTTTTCTGTCCTGACGCTATAGGCGCCGATATGCTGGGTAACGCCACCCGCTTCACCCGCGGCAACTTTGCTGCGCCTGACAAAATCAAGCAAGGATGTCTTACCATGGTCAACATGGCCCATGATGGTCACGACCGGCGCGCGGGCTGCTTCATCTCCCCGGGTACGACCCGACTGCATGATTTCTTCTTCCAGCGCATTTTCCTTAAGCATCTTTGCCTTATGGCCCATTTCCTCGGCAACGATGGCGGCCGTTTCCTGATCTATCATCTGGTTGATGGTGACCATACTACCCAGGTTCATCATCACCTTGATGACCTCGGTACTCTTTACCGACATGCGCTGAGCCAGTTCGGAAACGCTGATGCCTTCAGGTATCTCCACTTCGCGGACGATAGGCGCGGTAGGCTTTTCAAATCCGTGTTGCGCCGGTCTTTTGACTACCTGCCTCAGTCTTTGCTTTTTCTTTCTGCGGCCTGATTTATCAGAGGCAACATGTAATTCTTCGCGCTGAATACGGGCGGGCTTTTCAGCTTCGAGCGGCGGCGGGGGTTCAACGGCTAATTCAGGCACATCATTGACCTGCTGTTCGGCTGCCTGTTCGCCGGGTTGCGCGGTTTCATCGTATTGCCGCTCACCCTCTCCGGTGTCCGGCTCAGGCACCGCTTCGGAGACAATGCCGGGTTCTCCGGCTGGCCCGGTCGCGGCTTCCTGCGGGGTAGCCGGTTGCAGGCTTTCAACAGCAGCCGGCTGTTCTTCCGGTTTTACGGCAACGGTTATCTCCGCCTCCTGGCGGGCCAGTTGTTCCGCCTTGGCCCTTGCCTGCTGCTCTTCGATTTCCTGCGCCCTTTTCAGGGCCGCTTCCTCAATTACGCTGCGTTTGATGTAGGTTCGGCGTTTTCTGACCTCCACACTGACGGTTTTTGAGCGCACCTTGCTGCGGCTGCCCAGCCCGGTTGCCGGCATTTTGATTTCACTGATGGTTTTTCTTCTCAGGGTTATCTTTTCCGGACCGGCTTTATTTTCTTTTCCATGTTTGCGGCGCAGGTAACCGAGCAGTTCGGTTTTTTCATTATCAGAAATCCGATCATCCGCGGACTTGCCCGCCAGACCTGCCTCTTCAAGTTGCACAAGCAACCTTTCCACCGGTATCTGGATAACCTCTGCATACTGTTTTACCGTCACTTCAGGCATAAGGAGTCCTCAAGCGCCGTCGATTTCTTCCGCGGCGAACCAGGGACTGCGCGCAGTCATGATCAGTGTGCCCGCCCGGGTTTTATCCAATCCTTCCACATCAAGCAATTCATCCACCGATTGTTCTGCCAGATCTTCCATGGTGACCACGCCGCGCACGGCCAGTTCATAAGCCAATGCCTCATCCATACCCTCCATCTCCAGCAAGTCGTCAGCCGGTTTGACATCCGCCAGTTTTTCCTCGTTGACGATAGCGCGGGTCAGCATGATATCCCGGGCGCGGCCGCGCAGTTCGCTTATCAACTCTTCATCGAACTCTTCTATATCCATCATCTCATTCTCAGGAACATAAGCGATTTCTTCAACACTGGAAAATCCCTCCTGCACCAGTATGACTGCAATTTCTTCATCCACGTCCAACTCTTCCATAAACATCTGCTGCAGCCCCTGGGCTTCGGCTTCAGTCTTCTGGTCCGCCTGCTCAACCGACATGACATTCAGTTCCCACTGCGTCAATTCACTGGCAAGCTTGACATTCTGGCCGCCGCGGCCAATCGCCTGCGACAGGTTTTCTTCGGACACGGCAACGTCCATGCTATGGCTGTCCTCATCGACCAGTATCGATACCACCTCAGCCGGCGCCATGGCATTAATGACAAATTGCGCAGGATTTTCGTCCCAGGGTATGATATCGACCCGTTCACCACCCAGGGCATTGGATACCGCCTGCACTCTTGAGCCCCGCATACCGACACACGCGCCAATCGGGTCGATCCTGGGATCATTGGCTTTTACCGCGATTTTAGCCCTGGAACCCGGGTCGCGCGCGCCGTTGATGATCTCGATCAGGCCTTCGTTAATCTCAGGCACCTCGATCTTAAAAAGTTCTATCAGCAACTCCGGAGCCGTCCGACTGAGAAACAACTGCGGCCCCCTGTTTTCAGGTCTCACTTCACGCAGGTAGGCGCGCAGCTGATCCCGCGGCCTGACCGCTTCCCTGGGGATCATTTCATCCCTGGGCACAAACCCTTCCGCATTGCCTCCCAAATCCAGGATCACATTGCCCCTTTCCACTTTCTTCACGAAACCGATGACCATCTCGCCTACCCGGTCGATATACGCATCGTAGACCTGCTTGCGCTCGGCTTCCCGCACCTTCTGCATAATCACCTGTTTTGCGCTTTGCGCGGCGATACGGCCGTAGCCGACCGACTTCATCGGTTCCTCGACAAAATCTCCGACCTCTATGCCGTCTTCTTTTGCCAGGGCGTCAGACAGGCAGATCTGGCGCGTGGGAAACTCCAGTGGTTCAGGGCTGTCTTCAACCACTTCCCATTGCCGGAATGTTTCATAGTCGCCTGTATCATGGTCGATTGCTACGCGCACTTCTATATCTTCCCGCTGGCGCTTTTTCGTCGCGCTGGCCAACGCGGCCTCAATGGCTTCGAATATGATTCCCTTGGCGACGCCTTTTTCATTGGACACCACGTCCACAACCATCAGGATTTCTTTATTCACCGGCATACTAATACTCTCGGGGCACAATTCGTGCTCTTTCTATTTCATCGACAGGGATATGAAATTCCTTGCCTGCCTCATTCAGAACCACCCTGTCTACAGTTACTGCCTCTATCCGGCCGGTAATGCGATTGCGCTTCTCAAATGTCCGGGACAACCGCACTTTTACCGTCTCTCCAATATATTGTTCATACTGGGCCGGGGTAAATAACAACCGATCCGTACCGGGCGAGGAAACTTCCAGCCGGTACTCGCCCGCTATCGGGTCTTCAACATCCAGAACCCCGGAAACCCGGTTGCTCACTCTCTCACAGTCTTCCAGCGTCACCCCCGGTTCACTGTCGATATAAATACGCAGCAGTGAAGCGCGGCCCTGTCTCAAACATTCGATTCCCCAGCACACATAACCCATGTCCACAACTACGGGCCTTAACAAGGTATCCAGGTTCACTGTTCGTTTGTACACGTCTTCACCATGGCCGGACGCGGTCCGCCGAAAACAAAAAGTGGGCATAAAGCCCACTTCATCAAACCCGGACAACCGGCGCCATCGGATGTTCTCCCGACACCGGTTTCGGTTCCTGTTTATTTTCCGTACCCTGAACAAGTCCCGGATGGGCTTGTTCAGGGTTTCACCAACTGTTTGGTAGCGGGGGCAGGATTTGAACCTGCG
>JAAXHV010000028.1 GCA_012270695.1 Gammaproteobacteria bacterium
CGGACCAGGGCGTCCAGGACTTTTTCCGCCTCCGTCATGATTTCCGGACCTATTCCATCGCCTGCCAATATCAGAATCTTATGATTCATTTCCAGCTTTTTGTTGTTGTAAGTTTGCGAATTGTATCATAATGTCGAACTGCTGATTTTCAGTGCAGAATGGCCGCATACACCAGGATGCCATCCCAAAGGGCAGGAATCCAACCAACAACAGAACGAATGGCATAGTACTTCGATAAATCATGCCGACCACGTTGGAAGAGGTGAAGGATTAATGAGACAGATGAATACACAGGAGCTACCAGTCGATGAATAATATTGAAGACATTATCAACGAGGGTTTCGAACAACGCAGCGGCATCAGTGCGGGCAACGCTGATAGTTCGCTTAAAGATGCCGTTAACGAGGCAATCGCCGGTCTGGACAGCGGCGAATTGCGGGTAGCGGAGAAACAGGACGGCGAATGGGTAGTCAACCAGTGGTTGAAAAAGGCCGTGCTCCTGTCTTTCGCATTAAACGATAACCGTGTCATGGAAGGCGGCTGGACCAGTTATTACGACAAGGTGGAGCCCAAGTTTGCCAGCTACGGCAAAGACGAGTTCAGCGCCGGCGGCGCGCGGGTCGTGCCGCCGGCTACGGTGCGTTACGGCAGCTTCGTAGCGCCTAATGTCGTGCTCATGCCCAGCTATGTCAATATCGGCGCTTACGTGGACTCAGGCACCATGGTGGATACCTGGGCCACGGTGGGTTCCTGCGCCCAGGTGGGCAGGAATGTACACCTTTCCGGTGGCGTCGGGCTGGGGGGTGTCCTGGAACCGTTGCAGGCCAACCCGACTATTATAGAAGACCACTGTTTTATTGGCGCGCGTTCGGAAATCGTCGAAGGCGTCGTGGTCGGGGAAGGGTCCGTTATTTCCATGGGCGTATACATCGGCCAGAGCACCCGGATTTACAACCGGGAGACCGGCGAGACCAGTTACGGCAGGGTGCCGCCCGGCTCGGTCGTAGTATCCGGGAACCTGCCTTCCCAGGACGGCAGATACAGCCTGTATTGCGCGGTCATAGTCAAACAAGTCGATGAAAAAACTCGCGGCAAGGTCAGCCTGAACGAGTTATTACGGGACCTGTGACTCCTTGGTAATCAGGCAGCCCGCCAGACCACCTGACTGCGGCGGTTTAGCGCCAGGATAGGCTGAAAAAGGCTTATAAATCAATGGCCGGTTTGAATGAGGGCGATACATTCAGTCTGCGGCCACAGGTTCCGGGTCGATAAAGAAAATGAAGTGCGTATCGACCAGATCGGCCTGGTTGACGTCCTGCAGTATGATCTCTCCGCCGTCGTGTACGAGCAGGTCAATGACGAGGTCGTCTCCCTGCTGTTGCAGGTTCAGATCGTCCACTGCGTCAATGCCGGCCAATGAACTGAGGTCAATTCTATCCTCGTCTATCCGAAAATCCGTGACAACGTCGTGGCCGCTATAGTGCGCAAATACAAAGACGTCAGCACCCTGGCCGCCGGACAACTCGTCATTGCCGTAGCCGCCGTCAAGCAGGTCATCGCCGGCGCCGCCTGACAAGGTATCATCACCCCCGGAAACCAGGAAAGAAGTCACTGGGATTCTACCCAGCTCGCCTTCCGTGCTCTGTGCATTCCTTTCAGCAGCAACCGGCTTGCTATAAACCGGTGCAAATAACAGGGATACCAGGAAGTTGTCACCCACCAGGATGTCATTACCGTCACTACCTTCCAGTACGTCACTGCCGGCACCGCCTTCAAGCCGGTCCGTACCCGACCCGCCGACCAACCGGTCAGCGCCGCCGCCGCCGTGGAGGTAGTCATCACCTGGTCCGCCGGACAACTCGTCATTACCCTCGCCGCCGTCGAGCAAATCGGCACCCGTCCCACCGCTCAGTCTGTCGTTGCCGACCCCGCCGGTCAGAATGTCATTACCTGGGCCACCCTCCAGCGTATCATCGCCGCCAGTCAGCTCGTCTATAATCA
This sequence comes from Gammaproteobacteria bacterium, assembly GCA_012270695.1. GTDB lineage: Bacteria > Pseudomonadota > Gammaproteobacteria > Eutrophobiales > Eutrophobiaceae > JAAXHV01. The sequence continues at coordinate 2,002 of JAAXHV010000028.1, forward strand.
GCATCAGCATCAGGTTGTCGAGTGTGTTCTCGCCTGCGCGGCTATCGCTGAAGGCAAGCGCTGAGTCCAGGCTCATGTCATCATTTAACACGAGCAGCAACGGCGCGCCGTATCCCGCGGTTGACGACGTGTCGCCGACAAGCATATCGTCGTCATCACCGCCGAACAACTCGTCGTTGCCGGCGCCGCCTTCAAGCCAGTCATTGCCGGGACCACCGCGCAGAACGTCGTTGCCGGCGTGCAAGCGGTCGTTGAGATACGCCAGTACGTCAGCGCGGGTCAGGTCGGGAAGCAGCGACTGCAGCAGGGTGTCATCAACCCGGTCAACGCCATCAATGACGCCCTGGTCTATGGTCCCGGGTTCGCTGGCGCCCGGAAACAGCCGAAAAAAGACCCGCTGTAACACGTTGACGTCATCTCCCAGCAGCAGGTCGTCGTCATCACCGCCTTCCAGCGTATCATCGCCGCCGTTGCCCGTCAGAAAGTCCTGCCCGCCAAGACCATGGAGGCTGTCATTGCCAGGGCCGCCGCGCAAAATATCATGGCCGGCGCCACCGCGCAGATCGTCATTGCCGTCGCCGCCGCCGAGATTGACACCATCGCCGATACGATCACCCGCGCCCCCGGCATCCGGGTCAACCAGCGTCAGGGTGTACTCTCCGGCGTGGTCCTGCGCGGGGTTGCCGAGATAGAGGCCGGCGCTGAGGTAATAAACGCCGCTGCTATCAGGGGTGAAGTTGATCCTTGAGTCGAGTTGCCCCGAAGCGAAGTCGAAGTCGTCATTGACGGCAAGCTGTTCTCCCGCTGAATTGAAAACCCTCAGGATCGTGTCGGCGCTGCTGTTATCCCCGGCACCGGCCAGGTGAATCTCGTAGGTTTTTCCTTCAACCAGCTCAACCCTGACCCAGTCGTTGTCCTGCTTGCCATCAAATACACCGTTGAAGGTATCGCCGGCAGACAGGCTGTACGCCGTCTGCGCATTTGCTGCTGCGTCTGTGGACGGGTTCTCTCTCACCTCAGCCATCAGGCAGCCTGCCAGACCAGGGGGAAGGCCTTGTCATCTGTGGCTGGAGCGCCGGGTTCCAGGGTAACGTGCTCCTGGGTCACAATCGGGTCCGTACCCGGACGCGGGTCCCAGCAGGCATCATCTCCAAGCCAGCGGGTGGACAGGGCCAGACGGCGTCTGGTGGGAGAGAAGTTGCCGTGGGAGGTATGGATGATGGATGTATTGAATATCACCGCATCCCCCGCTTTGGTCTCGAAAGACAGGAATTCGTAGTCATCTCTCAGGCTATTAAAATCCGGGATTTCTTCCTCGGAGCTGGAGCCGATCCATTCGGCCTGGTTGGTATCTTCACCGCCATCGGGCAAAACCGGTCTGAACCATTTGTTCCAGGCATGTGAGCCGCGCACGAATTCCAGGCCGCTCGATTCAAGATCGGCGTCAGTCAGAGACAGCCAGACCGAACAGATCTGCCTCCCCTTGAACGGCCAGTAAGGCAGGTCCTGGTGCCAGAAAAACTCTTCCTGCGTATTCGGTTCCTTGACAAACACGTGGTCGAAATAGATACGCGCAGTGCTTGACCCCATGGCCTGAGCAGCGAGTTCACCCACACCGGAGTTGAACGCGAATTCCTTGAAGTCCATATCGGTCGGCCACAGGTAGCGGTCATGCAGAAACCGCTTCCGGTTTCCACCCGGATTGGTGTCGTGCACCCATTTGCTGGGGCTGGCAAGCTGCCGGTCTATGGCTTGGGTCATGCGTTCGACCCAGACGGGGTCCACGCATTGCGGCACCAGTACGGCGCCTTCTTCCTGGAAGGTTCTGATCTCTCCGCCGGTAAGATCTCTATGGGCTGTATCAGGCATGGTATGTCTCCCCCCTATACTTATAGCAATACCTGAGTATTATATAGTTTTTACATCCATCTTGAGCAGGAACTCAGGGAGATAATTAAGAATTTGGAATTTGGAATGAATGTGCCGCCTGCGGCGACTGTTTTATAAAGATAATACTCCAGCCACCCCTCCAATTCCTAATTCCTGATTGTTAATTCTTAATTGCTCGTCTGCGCCGGTAACGAACCAGGAAGAACGGGAAGCCGACAAAATACAGCCAGACCCTGGGATTAACCAACGCTTTTGTCATAGCGCTGACTATATCATCGGGACTGACGTAGACCCTGGTCTGCATAGCCTGTTCCGGCGCGCTGTGTATGATCAGGTGATCCTTCTTGTATTCGAATTCGCCGAACTGGAATTCGACGTCCGCCAGCTTGCTGCGTACTCTCATCGTTTCAGCTCTTCTTCAAGCGCCCGGTTTCCTGGGCATAGGCAATCCTCTCTTCCAGCAGCCCGGAAATGTCTCCGGGCGCATACCCCGCCGGCGGCGTGAACTGGCCGCGGGCATACAAGTCATCGAATACTTCCTTACAGATGGACACCTTATCGGACAGGCTGCGAGGGGGGTTTCCGGGTGGAAACCGGTTGGGCGGATAGATGGGTTTCTCGTAAATCTGGCGAAATCCCTCGGTGCGCAGGTCCACCCAACAATTATGAATGGTTTTTGTGCGGTGGTGCCGCAACGCCTCGATATCGATGGAAACCGCCAGCACCTGTTCTTCCGGATAAGGCATGTGGCGCAGGACCATGCCGGTATAGTCGATAGCAAACGAATGACCCGGACAAAAAGCCTTGGGATAATAATCGTAATTGACCTTGCCCCAGTTGGAACCCAGCAGGTAACACATATTATCGTGGGCCCGGGCGCGCCGGGTGAACATCCAGAAATCCCAGGGTTCCGACACGCCTTCCACCTCCTGGATGGCGCCGGGATGACAGATTATCTCTACCCCGTTATAGCCCAGGGCGCGGGAAACCTCAGGAGTGCAACCGTCATGACAGGTCATGGTGCCCAGCTTGCCGATGGGGGTATCGATCACGGGGAAAAGATCCTTGATATCGCCGCCGATTTTCTCGCAGTACTCGGTAAACAGGTCATGGGGGCTGGTGCCGAGACCGATGTACGCGGGGATATGCCACTTGTGGTATTTCAACACGATATCGCCTTCCGGCCCAACGATAAAATTGCTATTGAACCAACGGTCCGGAAACTCCGGCAGCTCCTCACAGACGCCGCCGGCGACGATATACAACCCATACTGCCTGGCTACTTCCCCCAGTTGTTCCGATTCAGGCCCGGGAATGGTCACCACCTTGTCCATCTGGTCCTTGATACGGCTTTCACCCTTACCCGGAGTGCCGACGCCCTGCATGAAATATTCAGGCAACACCACCAGGCGTACCGGCTGCTCCCAGAAATATCCCACACCGAAGTGGATCAGGTTACAGACCCGGTCCAGGTTTTTCCTGATATCTTCCCGTTTTTTAACAACGGTAACCTCAGGCTGCACTACCAGCGCCGTATACGGCGCTATTCGTTCTGCTTTTTCAGACATAAACATACCTTCAGAGTAATGTTGGTAATAAATCAGACACGGAAAACAGGTTTGCTCCCCGATAACTCGCACATCTCACCGCCGCTTGTCATCGACGGAAGTATGTATTTTGCATCCATTGGTGGGATATGCGGGTTAAAAATCAAAATCATCTTCTTCTCGCAATCCCAGGTCCAGGAGGATTTCGTTGGCGGCAATGGAGCCCATGCCGCAGATGCCGCCGCCAGGGTGGCAGGACGGGCCGGTCATATAGAATTTTTTGATGGGGCCGCGATAGTTGGCATAATTCGGAAACGGCCGAAACGCCCCCATCTGGGCCAGAGTACGTTCACCGCCGGTGGTGACACCCCGGTAAAAGCACAGGTTTGCCCTGGCCAGACTCGGCCCGGTTTCTACGTATTCCGCCAGTATATTATCATCGTCCATATTGGTCGTGTAATTTCGCAACTGTTTGAGCAAGGTGTTGCGTACATAAGCCGGGCCAAG
>JAAXHV010000029.1 GCA_012270695.1 Gammaproteobacteria bacterium
TCTAAGCGGGAAGCCCCCCTCGAGATGAGTTCTCCCCTGAGCTATAAGCTCTCTGAAGGGCCCTCGTAGACTACGAGGTTGATAGGCTGGGTGTGGAAGTGCAGTAATGTATGAAGCTAACCAGTACTAATTGCCCGTGCGGCTTGACCATATAACACTCAAACGGTCTGGGAATCAGGGAACAGGTTGCAGGTAACAGGGAACAGACTTATGAGGTGGCAGTTGCGACTGCCCAGGCTATTCAGTTTTCCGATTTTCAGACGGTAGGTTTGAGACGTATCTGTTTCCTGTTACCTGCCGTCTGTTACCCGTTTCCTGGCGGCCATAGCGCGTTGGTACCACCCGATCCCATACCGAACTCGGAAGTGAAACGGCGTAGCGCCGATAGTAGTACGGGGTCCCCCGTGCGAGAGTAGGTCACCGCCAGGGCTTAATTCAAAGCCTCTGCCCATTCAGGGCAGGGGCTTAAATTACAAAGCCCCTTCAGCCAGCGTACACCTCATCCCTGATCTGAGCCACGCGCGGCCATGCCTCCAACCCTGCCTTATTCATTAACGGCAGGTATTTTTCATTAAACCAGTTTGTCACACCCTGGCGATATCCTTTGGTCTGCGCCAACCGGGCATACCAGCCGGCAACATGCGGTTTGTTATCCCACAATCCCCGGAGGCAAAGGTGGTCAAGACGCGTAACATACGGAGAGTAGGCAATATCGGCCAGGGACAAGCTGTCCCCAACCAGCCATTGGTGTGACTCCAGGGCGTCGTTCATTTCTGACAACAATTTTTCATATTGTCGAACGGCCTGGGCAAAGCGCGGCGAGTCTGTCCCGTTGGGCACGACCTGCCGCTGTACCTCTTGGATATACGCGTCCCGGATACCGGCAAAATGTCTTTCCAGGGCCTCTTGTGAACCGCAGGCCTTGATTAACTGATGCCGGAAAGCGATCGCAAAACTCAGCACGGCCACTTCCAGGTGCATCCCGTCATCCAGTTTTTTCATCCACCAGCGCGCTTTCGCCCGTCCTGCAGGGTCTGCAGGCAATAGCGGCGGTTCCGGATAAACTTCGTTCAGGTATTCGATGATGACATTTGACTCCGTTAAGATAGTGCCATCATGGTCAACTACGGGCACCAGCCCTTTCGGGTTGATTTTAAGGAAGTCAGGCTGCTGCTGATCGCCCCGGCGCAGGTCCAGTTCCGTTCCTTCCCATTCCACTCCTTTCTCCGCCAACAGGAAGCGCACTTTTTGGGAACAGGTGGACATGTCGTTGTGGTAGAGCTTGAGCATGGTTTATCTCTCCGGTTTTTCAGATAATCGGCGAATTGGAACCTTTGCCCAACAGGACCCGCCCGTAAATCTCCGCGCTGGCGTCGTACATGAGCAAGGCATGCATATTGGTCGCGTGCAGGTCCCGCGAGGCCCGTTGCAGTATGTTTCTTAACGACAGTGCTGACGCACCGGCATAGAGAAATAACTTGTCCACCGCATCCAGCAGCATTTTCACAGACAGGCAGCAGTCCATACGGATGCGCCCACGGGTTTCCAGGGGCATGGCTTCATTCAACCTCGCATAATGGTCGATATCATCCGCCATTTTGTACATGACCAGTTCTGCAGCGTGGATTTCCGCAGCAGCCGAACCCAGCGCCACCTGCACCGGGATCCAGTCATCAGCGACATGCCCCGTATAGGGCACCTTTTTGCCCGGCACAATTTTTTTAAATTCCTTCAACGCGGCCCTAGCAACGCCGAGGGCGCCGCCCACCAGGCAGATAGCCAACACCGGAACGGGCTCTGACAGGGTGACCCGGCCCGTGTTTTCGGCCTTGTACGCAGGCGCTTCCCGTTCAATCAACTGCGTCAGGGAGAGATAGCGATGAGACGGCACCCTGACATCCCTTGCCACGAGGGAATTACTGCCGGTCCCCCGGAGTCCAGCCACGTACCAGTCATCCCTGATATCGATATCGGCGGTTGGCATCAACAGGTCGGCTTCATCTATCAGTTCACCGGACTCGTCAAAAACTTCCGCCCCCAGGATCAGCCATTGAGAATGCTCGCAACCGGACCCGAACGGCCAGAAGCCATTCAATATGTACGACCCGTCACCCTGTCCGACTGCCTTGCCGCGCGGCCCTATGACCGCCGATACGAAGGTGTCGGGGTTTTCGCCGTAGACGTCTTGTTGCGCCTGTTCGGGGAAATGGCCCATTAGCCAGCTATGTGCATGCCATACGCCCAGCACCCATGCCGTTGCACCGCAACCCTCGCCCACTGCCGCCATTACGTCGATATAGGAACGGAACGGCAGTTCATGACCGCCGCAGGACCTGGGCTGGACAGTGCGCAACAGTCCGTTGTTTTTAATCAGTTCGACACTTTCCTTGCACAGGCGCCGGTCAGCTTCGGCCTGGTCGGCATACTGCTTCAGATCTTCAATGATCGACTCGGCCCTGGCCTTGATTTCCTCAGCAGTCAGTGTTTCTGTTGCGGCAACGATTTGTGTCGGCATAGTCACTCCTCTCAAAATATAATAAAGACAGACTAAATACAATGAAGTGATTTGTTAACGTGCTGCGCAGTATGACAAAATCAGGTTTTGCTCGAGGCTCATGGTGGTGGGATTAAACGGATGATGGATTTTTGAAGTCAGAATTTGTTTTATTTCGCTCTCTATACTCTGTAATTCGCGTTTAACCTGCAATAGTGAAGTACCAGAAATATCGGTACTGAATTTCATATCATCCAATGTATGCCGAGACGCGTTGATAAGAAATTCGATATGTTTTAACTTTTCTTCTGTACTAACACGTATTTGAATTTTGTGGGTGTCCTGTTCAGTGTAAATATTGTCGATAAGCTCCTTGATATGGTTTAATTCCATTGTAACCTGCCCACAAGGCGATTTGGCTTGCAGTATTGTCATACCTCCCACTGGTTTTACCGGGTTTCTATAGATTGAAGGTAACGACGGGTTGACCCCGTAATAGAAAAACGAACCAAAAATTGTCGTGTGGCTTACTGCTATCCGGCCGGCAAAACCAATTTTAATCATGCCCTCAACGGTATCTCTGACTTCAACACACTGCAGCAGTTCTCCATCTTCAGGAGCAAGGGCACAGACTACTGATTTATGCGGGATTGGCAGAGTAAGACCCGTTCCCGGTTGCTGGTAGTTATAGCCCAGGTTCATTCCTACCCAGACATGATTGGCTGAGACTGAAATAACGCTGACCAGCCTGGCAACCGGCCTGCCGTCCGGAACAAGGGGTGCAAAAGGTTCCAGAACCGGCAGCGCCTGTGCGGCAACAGCATCATAGGTTCGCGCCCATTTTATCGAGCCGTCTTCCGGATTCAGGGCGATAACGGTCGGCGCCGCAAAAATATTTCCCGTATANNAGACCAGCGAATTTTTCCACTGTAAGAATCAACAGCAAGCATGTTGCCGTCACCGTCAGCGCTATAGACAGTATCACCGGATACTGAAAGTGCAGGGCTGGTTCCGCTGCCCCCACCCATTTGCAATTCAACAGCAGTTGTAATGCCGGATTCCGTGATATCCAGTCCAAACAAGATCCCGGTATGGTTATTTCCCTGTTTTGGTCCTGCCGCCGTAATAAAAATTCGACCGGATTCGGGGTGAACGGCAGGCGCATTGGCCACCGGGACACCGTAACCAAATGCTATTTGTTTAAATAACGGAATAACCGCTTCATCCATCAATCCACCTTGCCACACACCAGGTAGTGTCGGACCCCGTTGCGGGGCCGGACCGGTTGGCAGATTAAACACGGGTATTGCCAAGGTCCCTGTATCTCTGTCATAAAAAAGGACTTTTCCTTTTGTGGTAATACCGCCGACATAACCTTGTTTGGAAATAACCTGATATACAAACGGATCGCCCGGTTCCGCTAACGGGGTTACCCATTTCAATTCTCCTGCGGGATGAAATGCCCACAGTTGATTGCCATCGCCGATATATATGTCACCTTGATCATCAATGACCGGCGCATTAAATCCGGCATAGGCATCGAGATCATCGGCTGATGTTTGTTTCGAACTTTCCCACAATAATCGACCATTCCTGTCAA
>JAAXHV010000030.1 GCA_012270695.1 Gammaproteobacteria bacterium
TGTGATGAATGCGCCAGACTTTCCATTGATACGAGCGAATATTGTGCTACATTGTAAGCTCGATAACTCGTTGTAAAGGTGTTGGACACCTGAAGCGATATATCAGGTTAAAATACGACCATGAAACTCCCCCACGAACGATTTGATTATTCGGCCATGCCGCAGCGCGAACTGTTACGGTTTCCGAACGGCGAGCGTATTGCGGTGTACATGATCGTCAACATCGAGGAATGGAATATCGAAAAGCCCGTTGCCAGGGAGTACGTGACCTCACCGGCGGGGGTGGTGACCGTGCCCAACGTCCCCAACTGGGCCTGGCACGAATACGGCATGCGGGTCGGTGTCTGGCGTATCATGGATGCCCTGGCAGCGCGCGGCCTCAAGGCCAATGTCGCCATCAATGCGCGGGTATGCGAGGGCGCTGGTGAGCCGGTTGCCCGGGCCATGCTGGAAGCCGGCTGGGATTTCATGGGGCACGGTTATGCCCAGGCGCCCATGCACGTCGTTGAGGACCAGGTAGAGGTGGCGAATAAATCCTTTGCCATACTCAAGGATTACACCGGCAACGCGCCTAAGGGCTGGCTGGGGCCGGGTCTGCAGGAGACCCTGGATACGCTGGATCACCTGGCCGCGGCAGGATTCAAATATGTCTGTGACTGGCCTATGGATGAACACCCCGTCACCATGAAAACCGCTGCCGGACCGATCATGGCCATGCCGTATTCATTTGAGCTCAGCGACCTGCCGATGATGGTCGTGCACGCGCACACGTCGGAAGTCTGGCTGAAGCGGGCCATGGACCAATTCGACCGGCTCTACCGGGAAGGCGCGGAACAGCCCAGGGTCATGTCATTGGGCGTTCATCCTTATATAATGGGTGTGCCGCACCGGATAAAATATTTCGAGGAAGCGCTGGATTACATACTGGCGCAGGACGATGTGTGGTTTGCCACGGCTGATGAACTGTATGAGTGGTTCAGTAAATAAATTTTAATAGATAAAGAGGGCACAGAATATTAAGAGATAACAGACGCAGGTTTGCATGGACTTTTCAAGACCCGCTGTGAATACATCCCTGTACGCTTACCATCCGCTGTCCCTGCGGATGATAGTCTTGAAAAGCCCATCCAAACCTGAATATCACCATTACCAGAGTAAGACTATGAGTACAACTATAGAACAGGACAAGATCTGGACAAGCGATCTGAACCGGACGGATGACATCCTGTCCCGTTTTGACCGCTCCACGCCCGTGCGTTTCTACGACACGACGTTGCGCGACGGGGAACAGTCCGTCGGTGTCTGTTTCACCCCGGAGGAAAAGTTCAATATCGCCTGCAAGCTCAATGAACTGGGCGTGGGTAGGATAGAGTCGGGTTTCCCCAGGGTCTCCGCCGACGATACCGCGGCGGTGAGGCGCATCCTGGACGCCGGTTTGCAATCGGAAATATGGGGTTTTTCCCGGGCCGTCAAGGCGGATGTCGACGCGCATATCGAACTAGGCACCGAGCATGTCCTGATCGAGATTTCGACCAGCGACATGAAGATCAAGGCCTACGGGTTCACCCGGGACAGCGTCCTGCAGCGCGTCACCGATGCCATCAGGCACGCCAAGGACAACGGCATCAAAACCGTCAACTTCTTTGCCGTGGACTCGACTCGCAGCGACCTGGGCTTCCTGCGCGACGTGTATTCGACGGCCATCGAGCACGGCGCCGACGAGGTGTCCGTGGTGGATACCATCGGCGTCTGTTCCCCAGAAGCGGTGGAACGGCTGATTGGAGAGGTCAGCAGTTGGGTGGGCCCCGACATCCCCATCCACTGGCACGGCCACAACGATTTTGGCATGGCGACCGCGTCCGCGGTGGCGGCCGTGCGCGGCGGCGCCCGCTGGATCCAGGGCACCATCAACGGCATGGGTGAACGCGCCGGCAACGCGGATATCTGTGAAGTGGCTTTGGCGCTGCAATGCTTGTATGACATGCCGGTGGAACTGGACCTGACCCGGGCCAGGGAGACGTCAAAAGTCGTGCAACAGGCCGGCGGCTACAGCGTGGACGGCTGGAAACCCGTGGTCGGGGAATTCCTCTACACCCGCGAGAGTGGGGCAGTGGCGAACCAGTTCCACATCCCCCAGGCCATTGAACCCTATTCTTCGGAGATTGTGGACGCCGAGCGCCGCATCGTCCTGGGCAAGAAGAGCGGTTTATCCAACATTAAGCTCAAGGGCGAGGAACTGGGACT
>JAAXHV010000031.1 GCA_012270695.1 Gammaproteobacteria bacterium
AACACGCAGCAACTGATTCGCCTGTGCCAGAAAATCACCGAACACAGGAGCGCGCTGCTGGAAAAAATGAATGCCATGGAAGCCACTCTCAAACTCATGGATGAAGTGGAAAGGAAGTGCTTGGACAAACTGATGGAAAACAGCAGTTGATCTGCTGCTTTATGGTATACTTGACGTTGACGTAAAGTTAAGGAATATCTCATGATAAATTCCGATTATCCCGGCCTGAATTTCAATTTGGGCGAAACCGCGGAGATGCTGCGTGAGGCCGCGCATGATTTTGCGCAGGTGGAAATCGCGCCGCTGGCTGATGATGCAGACAGGTCCAACGAATTTCCTTCGCAACTCTGGCTCAAGCTGGGCGACCTGGGCTTGCTCGGCATCACCGTCGAAGAGGAGTACGGCGGCGCAGGAATGGGATACCTGGAGCATGTAGTCGCAATGGAGGAAATCAGCCGGGCTTCCGCGTCCGTAGGCTTGTCTTACGGCGCCCATTCCAACCTGTGTGTCAACCAGATACGGCGCAACGGCGATGAGCGGCAGAAACGACAATACCTGCCCGGGTTGATCAGCGGCGAACACCCCGGCGCGTTGGCCATGTCGGAGACCGGCGCCGGTTCCGACGTGGTGGGCATGCGCCTGCGGGCGGACAGGAAAGGCGACAGGTACGTGCTCAATGGCAGCAAGATGTGGATCACCAACGGACCCGATGCGCGCACCCTGGTCGTTTACGCAAAGACTGACCCCGATGCGGGACCGCGCGGCATCACCGCGTTTATCGTCGAAAGCGAATTTACGGGTTTTTCCACGGCACAGAAGCTGGACAAACTGGGAATGCGAGGCTCCAACACTTGTGAACTGGTGTTCGAGGACTGCGAAGTCCCTGTAGACAATGTCCTGGGCGAGGTCAACGAAGGTGTCAAGGTACTGATGAGCGGCCTGGATTATGAGAGAGCCGTACTTGCCGGCGGCCCCCTGGGCATCATGCAGGCTTGTATGGACGTAGTCATTCCCTATATTCACGAACGTAAGCAATTCAACCGGCCTATTGGTGAATTTCAGTTGATGCAGGGGAAAATCGCCGACATGTACACGACCATGAATGCCTGCCGCGCCTATGTCTATGCGGTTGCTGCCGCATGTGATCGGGGGGAAACGGCCCGCAAAGACGCCGCGGGCGCCATTCTTTATGCGGCGGAGAAAGC
>JAAXHV010000032.1 GCA_012270695.1 Gammaproteobacteria bacterium
CGAGAGCAAAGGGCTGCTGGCGCCGGTCAAGCGGGGGCAGACGCGTATCTATTCAGAGCGTGACAGGACTCGCCTGCTGCTTACCCTGCGCGGTAAAAAACTCGGTTTTTCATTGGAAGAATGTAGAGAAATCATAGACATGTATGACCCTTCGCAAACGGATGACACGCAGCAACTGATCCGCCTGTGCCAGAAAATCACCGAACACAGGAGCGCGCTACTGGAAAAAATGAATGCCATGGAAGCCACTCTCAAACTCATGGATGAAGTGGAAAGGAAGTGCTTGGATAAACTGATGGAAAACAGCAGTTGATCTGCTGCTTTATGGTATACTTGACGTTAACGTAAAGTTAAGGAATATCTCATGATAAATTCCGAATATCCCGGCCTGAATTTCAATTTGGGCGAAACCGCGGAGATGCTGCGTGAATCCGCGCATGATTTTGCGCAGGTGGAAATCGCGCCGCTGGCTGATGATGTAGACAGGTCCAACGAATTTCCTTCGCAACTCTGGCGCAAGTTGGGCGACCTGGGCTTGCTCGGCATCACCGTCGAAGAGGAGTACGGTGGCGCAGGAATGGGCTACCTGGAGCATGTAATCGCAATGGAGGAAATCAGCCGGGCTTCCGCGTCCGTGGGCTTGTCTTACGGCGCCCATTCCAACCTGTGTGTCAACCAGATACGGCGCAACGGCGATGAGCGGCAGAAACGACAATACCTACCCGGGTTGATCAGCGGCGAACACCCCGGCGCGCTGGCCATGTCGGAGGCCGGCGCCGGTTCCGACGTGGTGGGCATGCGCCTGCGGGCGGACAGGAAAGGCGACAGGTACGTGCTCAATGGCAGCAAGATGTGGATCACCAACGGACCCGATGCGCGTGTCCTGGTTGTTTATGCCAAGACAGAACCCAAGGCAGGGCCGCGCGGGATCACCGCGTTTATCGTCGAAAGCGAATTTACGGGTTTTTCCACGGCGCAAAAGCTGGACAAACTGGGCATGCGAGGCTCCAACACCTGTGAACT
>JAAXHV010000033.1 GCA_012270695.1 Gammaproteobacteria bacterium
GAACAGCAGCGGGGGCAGGTCTCCGGGGTTACCGCCCGGTCAACGCGGGTCGTATTGTCCGGGACCCTCAGCCACGCGCCGGCCGGTTATGGCTTCGCACAGTCCCTCTATCAATCCTTCCAGGTGCGCCATGCGTTCCCGCAAACCGCCTATCTCCTCCCGCAGACCGCCTATCTCCTCCCGCACGCTCTTGAACTCCGACTGTATCTCTACCCTTTGGGCATTCATCTCTGCCCGCTGGGTACGCTGACCATTCAGAATAAGGCCGGCCAGCGCTACGGCGGTGCTGATGATGGCTATTAATTCCATTGACATGTTTTCCCATCTCCTTCTTTGTTGATGAAACGCCAAGGTCGATTATAACCTGCCTGGGGGGCGGAGTGAGATATTTTTTGGGGAGGTTGTGAGTTTTCCCACAAATCTGACCAGATTTTCCTTTGCGGAATGAAGGCGGTATATAAAGTTGATGGGCAATAAAAAAACCCGTCCCCCGAGAGGGACGGGTCGTTCTTGCCCGGGTGGTGAAATCGGTAAACACAGGGGACTGCCACTCCCCCGGTATTTGTAGTAATAGCTACAAGCCTTGCGGGTTCGAGTCCCGTCCCGGGCAGCCAAAGGCACCGACTATTATTATCGTAAACGGATTATGGCCTGTCAAATGGTTCCTGGAGGGTATAAATAAAACAGGGGCTGATCCAAGCGGTTGCCCGCCGGGAACGCCCCTGTGATCGTTTACTTCCGTGAAATCAGGAAGATTGGTTTACAAATACCTCGGTTGATCAGACGATGAAGGCATCACTCAGCACATCGATAGTATTATTATCGTCGTCTACACCATCAGCGCCAGTTTGATCCAGATCATCCAAATCCCCGACACCTTCAAGCGTGATCCTGCCTCCGCCATGCGCTTCCAGGTTAATTACAGCCTGGTCGCCTCTAATCGTTATGGCTGCGATAACCTGCTCCTCACTAAGAGCGTATGCTGAAAGGTCAATCTCATTATCGCCATCCTTCCAATCCATAATTATGTCACTCCCGGCTCCATCCATCGGTCTGAATACGAATGTATCGTTGCCGTCACCACCGGTCAGGTCGTCATCGCCGGCACCACCATTAATGGTGTCATCTCCTCCACCACCGTCCAGTACGTCATGACCAGCGCCGCCCATCAGCTCGTCTATGCCACCGCCGCCGTTCAACATATCGTTGCCGGCGCCGCCGTCCAGCGTGTCAGCGTTTCCGCCACCGTCCAGCACGTCATCGCCAGCGCCGCCCATGAGCTCGTTGGGATTTCTATCACCGGTCAGCTTGTCATCATGGGCTGACCCGGTCAGGTTCTCGATACTGCCCAGCTTGTCGCCGCGAGCGCCGTTGGTATTCGGGTTGTCCTCACTTTCATCCATATCGTCGTCGGCAAATATAGGTTGGACACCTTCCATAGTTTCATGGGTAGTTTCGGTAAAAGGACTATTGGGGAAAGTAGTCTCGCCGGTAGTCTTATCGGTGTTGGCAACAACCATCCTGTTCTGATCTGTATCACTCAGGTCCACCGTGACGCCTAGTTCCGAGGCCGCGTAGGATACGGTATCGCTGCCGCCGTCGCCTTCGATGATGTCGGCGCTGTTGCTGGCGATGAAGGTATCGTCATGTTCGGAACCCCAGACCAGTTCGATGTTGACCAGGGTATCGTCCATGGCCTCACCGCCGGTACCCATGCCGGTAGACAGATCCACCATGATGCCTTCCTCTGCGCCCTTGTAGACCGCCCAGTCGATATGCTGAGGATCATCAGAGGGATCATCAGCTGTACCATTATCACCTGATGCTGACGAACCACCGTCGAGCATGTCCGCGCCGGGACCGCCTGTCAGCATATCAGCGCCGGCGCCACCCCTGAGGGTATCGTTGCCGGCGCCGCCTGAAAGGCTGTTGGCCCTGTGATCCCCGGTCAGGTTATCATTGTGCATGGAACCGGTGACATTCTCGAACGTGGCAACGTCGATATTGTCCGTGTCTTCGTCCATGTCGTGATCCTCTTCTTGCGTATCAATGGTGTCGCCCGAGGCATGGCCGCCAGAAGCCGCAGCAGTCGCCAAGTTCACTGTGACGCGTGCATCCGAACTTGCATAGGATAAGGTATCGGTTCCAGCTCCGCCGTCCACTTCATCAGCGCCTGCGCCGCCTTCCACTGTGTCGTCACCGGCGCCGCCTTCTATATCGTCATCGCCAGCCAGACCCTTGATCACGTTCCCATCCATATTGCCGGTCAGGTCGTCATCGTGGGCAGACCCGGTGAGGTTTTCGAAGTTGGTAGCGGTATCGCCTGAAGCATGGCCTCTGGAAGCAGTCGCTTCACCAGAGTCATTCAGGGTTACCCTGACCCAGTCGTCGGAACTCTCATAGGACAATGTGTCTACACCCATGCCACCGTTAAGGATATCAGCGCCTTCACCGCCTTCGATGACGTTACCGCCGTCACTACCGGTCAGGTTATCGTCGCCCTGAGACCCGATAATGTTTTCAATACCCGTCATGTCACTAGCAAGGGATTTCGTAACCCCATCTTCCAGCCTCTCATAGGAGACGGTGTCGACATCACCTTCCTCCTCCCCACTCTCAGCGCCCATGGTTTCACCACCATCAATGGTATCATCGTCATCGGCGTAGATCATGTCGCTGCCTGCGCCGCCGTACACCGTGTCAGCGCCCGGGCCGCCATGAAGCGTATCATTACCGGCCCCACCCCAGAGGGTGTCACCGCCGGCGCCACCGTAGATCATGTCGTCACCGCCGTCGCCGTACAGCATGTCGACGTTGGTAAGGCCACCACCCGTCTCCTTGTCCACGTCCGCCGGATTCGGGCCGCCGTAGATTTTGTCGTCGCCGCCACCGCCCATTATGGTGTTATCTCTGAGGTCACCCGCCAGGATGTCGTCATTGGGCGAACCGGTCAGGTTTTCGATATCCGCAAGGGTTACCTCGACCTCTTCCTCGTCATTATCAGTATAGGTTTCAGTGACCGACAGGTTCCAGCTATCGCCTTCGGCATCGCCGCCCATGGCCTGGCCGCTGTGCAAGCGCACCGTGACGCCCATCGCGGACATGCTGTAGGAAGCAGTGTCTTTGTCATCGCCGCCGGTCAGCATATCTGCGCCATGACCGCCTTCAAGCGTGTCGTCGCCGTCGCCGCCATCCAGCATATCGTCACCGTCGCCACCGTACAGGTGGTCAATACGTCTGCCGCCGTCTAGTTCGTCATTGCCGCCCAGCCCCCACAGACTATTTGCCGCACTGCTGCCAGTAAGCATGTCGTCATACATGGTGCCTCTGACGTTCTCAATATCGTCGCCTATGGTATCCCCGTCAGCATGGCCGCCCCTGGCCGTGCCGTCGCCCAGGTTGATGGTGACGCCTTCCATTGAAGATACGTAGGAAATCGTGTCACCGATGCCTGCACCGCCCTTGAGGGTGTCGGCGCCCGGGCCACCCTCGAGCAGGTCATTGTCAGCGCCGCCGTCCAGGGTATCGTCGCCACCCAGACCTGTCAGGGTGTCGTCACCGCTGAGGCCCATAATCGTATCATTGGCATCGGTGCCGGTGAGCTTGTCGTTGCCAGAGGCATATTCCACCGGAGGCTTGGCGGTAGTATCTGCTTCTACTCGTTTGGTGCCCGTAAGCTCCTTGCCCACGGCCGGGTCGATCAGTACCCCGGTCACCGAAACCGTGTAAGTACCTGAATTGTCCAGGTTCGGGTTATTCTGATACGTGCTGACACTGATATAGTAAGTGGCGCTGACGTCCGGGGTAAACTCCAACGCGGAACCGAGACCGTCTTCAGTGTCATCGTTCATGTCAATCTCGCCACCCTTCGAATCGAGGAGCTTCAAGATGGTGTCCATTTCTCCTTCACCTGCGGCAAGGGTCCCTGACACGCTGATTGTGTAGGTCGTCCCGGCGTCCAGTTCAATGCTGATCCAGTCTTCTGTGTCCCCTCCCTCGTTGTCGATGGTACCCTCGAACGTATCACCGGCAGACATCATGTATGCAGTTTCGGCGCTTGCGACCGCATCTTGGTTTTCAGTTGCCATAACTTTGTTCTCCTGTTATCAGATAGAAGTAAACGAATTCTTGTTGCGCTTTTCTACGCGTTAAATCGCATTACTAAGTACTAAAAACGGCGTGATAAGCAGTGGGGAGACACCATAGAATGGTCAGGCTGCGCCGTTTGGCGCAATGAAACATAACGAAGAATAACCCCATAGTGAGGATGCTTATCATGATGAAACCAACCAACAACAAGCGCCATGGTTATGCTGACGTAACAGCCTTGGCGGTCAATACGCGTATCGCCTACAGCAAGGGCTGGGCTTGTTTTCAGGATTACTGCGAGGAGAAAGGCGCCAACCCGTTAGCGGTGACCCCGGAGCAGATGAGTGAATTTTTTCTGGAACTGGGCTCACGCGCCCCGTCGTCGGGGGGGCAACCCTTATCCATGAGAACGCTGGTTCTGTACCGGAGCGCCATCAACCGGCGCTATGTGGAGGCGAACAGACCGTCCCCCACGCACCATCCCCAGGTGCGGGCGGTGCTGAAAGGCCTGGCGCGGCGCTACGGCACGGCGCCGCGGCGGGTGCAGGCGTTACGGGAGCATCATATTCTGTGTATGTTGGAGCACTGTGGTGAGAGTCTGATAGGGCTGCGCAATGCGGCGTTGCTTGCGCTGGGCTTCTCGGCGGCCTTGCGCCGGTCGGAGCTGTGTATACTGAGGACCGAGGATATTGAAATTCTCCCGCCCCTGCCCGGCGAGGAGAGCCGGAAGATGTTGGTGCATATTCGCCGGTCGAAGACCGACCAGGAGGGGCAAGGCCAGCGCATTGCCATTCCGGAGGGGCGCTGGATTCAGCCGATCAAGCGGTTGGAAGCCTGGCTCCGGGGGTCGGGTATCAGGCGGGGCTACGTGTTTCAAACGATGAGTCGGGACGGGAGCTTGCGTGGTCGTCCTTTGCATCATTCGGATATTCCGCGTTTGGTGAAACACTACGCCAAGGCGATTGGTCTGAACCCTGACGAGGTGGCCGGGCATTCGTTACGGGCCGGTTTTGTGACGAGTGCGGCAGTTCACCATGCGCGTATGGACAAGATCATGGAAATTACGCGCCACAAGGACCCGGAGACCGTGATGAGGTACATACGGGACGTAGAGTTATTCCGGGACCACGCGGGCGAGAAGTTTTTATAGGGTGGAAACAACGTCCTGACCAGGACTGCGGACAATGCGGGCGTCACGATTGACTTGACGGACAGCGGCGGCGACAGCCTCCTGCTAGCGGGGCTGACGACCACCACCCCGGACGCGGGGGATTTTGTGGTCTGGTGGTGTAATTGAGCCTTGAAAAAAATGTTTGGATGTTTTAGAATTGGATTTCTATTGCGGGGTGGAGCAGTCTGGCAGCTCGTCGGGCTCATAACCCGAAGGTGGCAGGTTCGAATCCTGCCCCCGCTACCAACCTCCCGGGGTCCCTTCCGAAGATAGGGCTTAGCGCTCGGTCACGTAAGCCGC
>JAAXHV010000034.1 GCA_012270695.1 Gammaproteobacteria bacterium
GTTGCAGGACCGGCTTTGCGGCGAAATTGAAGAACTGGACGCAGGTCAGCGTTTTGTCGAGGACCTGTGGGAGCGTCCGCAGGGAGGCGGCGGTATCAGCCGGGTATTGGAGCGCGGTGCCGTGTTTGAAAAAGCAGGAGTAAATTTCTCCCATGTCCACGGAGACCGATTGCCCGCCAGCGCCAGTGTCGACAGGCCGGAAGCCGCGGGGCGAAACTTCCAGGCGATGGGTGTCTCGGCGGTCATCCATCCGGACAATCCAAACGTGCCCACCTCCCACATGAACGTCAGGTTTTTCCTTGCTGAGAAACCGGGAGTGACGCCCCTGTGGTGGTTCGGCGGCGGCTTCGACCTGACGCCTTATTACGGGTTTGAAGAAGATGCCAGGCATTGGCATGAACTTGCCTTCAGCGCCTGCCGAGAGTTCGGAGAAGATGTCTATCCGAAGTTCAAGAAGTGGTGTGATGATTACTTTTTCATACGCCATCGCGGAGAAGCGCGGGGCATAGGCGGGATCTTTTTTGACGACCTGAATGATTGGGGGTTTTCCAGATGTTTTGAATTCCTCAGAAGTGTTGGCGATCATTACATGCGTGCTTACCGTCCCGTAGTGGAACGCCGGAAAGACACACCGTATACCGCCCCACAGAAGGATTTTCAGCTCTACCGGCGCGGGCGTTATGTGGAATTCAACCTGGTATACGACCGGGGTACTTTATTCGGCTTGCAGTCCGGCGGGCGGGTGGAGTCAATCCTGATGTCGCTGCCGCCCCGGGTACAATGGCAATACAACCGCAAGCCGCAACCAGGTACGGAGGAAGCCCGTCTTGTTGAGGAATTTCTCACTCCCAGAGACTGGTTGAATACTTAACCCGCATAGCAGCGCAAAAGGGTCCCCCCTTTTCTTCGACGGATATCTACACCTGCAGCCAGAAAGTAACCGGTCCGTCGTTCGTGAGAGTAACCTGCATGTTTGCGCCAAATATGCCCGTTTGTACACATCCGTGAGACTCCAGGGCCAGGTCCACGAGTTGCAGGAATAATCGTTGGCCTGTCTCGGGCGCTGCGGCCGAACTGAAACTGGGCCTGGCGCCTTTGCGGGTATCTGCCGCCAGCGTAAACTGGGGGACTAATAACAGTTCACCGGCGATATCTTGCAGGCTTTGGTTCATTTTCCCGTTGCCGTCCGGGAAAATCCGGTAATGGATTATTTTCTGTATCAGCCGTTCGGCTGTTTTGGAATTATCCTGTTTTTCAACGCCGATGAGAGCGAGAATCCCCCGGTCGATTTGTGCGACGGTCTGCGTATCGACCTCTACCCGGGCCTGGGAGACACGCTGTATTAATCCGATCACGCGAGGGTAACTCTGAGTTATCCGGGGCTAACCGAGCCTTGTTACCTGCCGCTCATCGGCAACCAGCAACACGTCAGCGCGCCGCCTGGCAAACAGGCCGTTGGTGACTACGCCGACTATCTGGTTGAGTTGCTGCTCCAGTTCAGCCGGGTTGACGATGGACAGGTTGTGGACGTCAAGGATGGCGTTGCCGTTGTCGGTGATAAAATTCTCTCGCAGTAGCGGTTGGCCGCCCAGCTTCACTATTTCCCGGGCCACGTAGCTGCGGGCCATGGGGATGACTTCAACCGGTAACGGAAATGTACCCAGAACGTCCACCACCTTTGTGTCATCGACAATGCAGATGAACCGGTCACTGACGGCCGCGGTGATCTTCTCCCGGGTCAGGGCGCCGCCGCCGCCCTTGATAAGCTGTAAGTGTCGGGTCGCTTCGTCGGCACCGTCTACGTAAACAGAGAGTTCTCTCACGCCGTTCAGGTCGATTATCGGGATCTTATGTTGTCTTAAACGCGTTTCCGTCGCAACCGAACTGGCCACGGCGCCGTCGATGCGGTGTCTGACACGGGCCAGTTCCTCGATAAAACAATTGACGGTGCTGCCGGTGCCGACGCCCACGACCATATCATCTTCAATAAACTCAATCGCGGCCTGGGCGACCCGTTGTTTTTTTTCCTGGCTCATCTGCTGGAATGTCTTATTGGCAAACGTTCGTGACTAGCCCGGATTTCGCCAGCTATTTTGTCGGAAACCCGGGCTGATGTTATCTTATACGCATGTTTGAAGAATACAAATCGTTAATCAACGCGGCAACATCAAGGGTATATGACGTTACCAGCCGCTCCTCTCTTGATTATGCCGGCCAGGCTTCGCGCACCTTGCAGAACCATATCTGGCTGAAGCGGGAAGATCAACAATCGGTATTTTCCTATAAATTACGCGGCGCTTATAACCTGGTTGCCACGCTGAGCGATGAGCAGAAGAGAAACGGCGTGATCGCCGCTTCTGCCGGAAATCATGCGCAGGGTGTTGCTCTGGCGGCCGGCAAAATGAATATTAACGCGACTATCGTGATGCCGAAGACGGCCCCTGAGATTAAAATCAGCGCGGTTCGGCGACTCAATGCCCGGGTTGTCCTGCACGGCAATACCTATGATGATGCCCGGATCTTTGCAGAGGAGCTTGGCGCTGCCGAGAGCAGGACTTTCATACCGCCCTACGACCACCCGCTGGTGATCGCCGGACAGGCAACCGTGGCCGTCGAGTTGCTGCAACAGTGTGAACGGCAGCCCGACTGTATCTTTGTTCCGGTCGGCGGCGGCGGATTAATTGCCGGGATAGCCTTACACGTGAAAGCAACCAGGCCCGGGGTAAAAGTCATCGGTGTAGAACATGACCGGGCGGCCAGTATGTACCAGGCCATGAAAACAGGAAAACGGGTCATCCTGGACCATGTTGACATCTTTGCCGATGGCGCAGCCGTGCGCCAGGCCGGGGAGGAAACGTTCCGGATTTGCCGCGAACTTGTCGATGAAATCCTGCCGGTCAACGTCGATGAGATCTGTGCGGCAGTCAAGGATATATTTGAAGATACCCGTTCCGTCCCTGAACCTGCCGGCGCGCTGGCGCTGACCGGGTTAAAACGCTATGTCCAGCGGGAAAAGTCAAAGGACAGGCAGATGGTCGCCATTGTCAGTGGCGCCAACGTGAACTTTGATCGTCTGCGCCACATCGCTGAATTGTCGGCCCTGGGTGAACAGCGGGAAGCGTTGATCTGCACCAGTATAACCGAGCGCCCCGGCAGTTTTCGCAGCCTGTGCCATGACCTGGGGGCGCGGCAGATCACAGAGTTCAATTATCGATATTGTGATGCCGAGGAAGCGCATATCTTTGTGGGCGTGCAGTTGCGCCACGGCGTCCAGGAGAAGAACCAGTTGCTTGCAAACCTGAGGGACAAGGGCTATCAGGTGATTGATTTGAGTAGTGATGAAGTGGCGAAGATGCATATCCGTTACATGATAGGCGGCCATGCGCCCAATATTACCGATGAGTTGTTGTACCGGTTTGAATTTCCTGAGCGGTCAGGGGCGCTGCTGCATTTTCTTACACAGATGGGCGAACGTTGGAATATCAGCCTGTTCCATTACCGTAATCACGGCGCCGCTTACGGACGAGTATTGATGGGGATACAAGTGCCGCCGGAGCAAGCCGGCGAATTTCAGGTATTCCTGGACAGTCTGGGAATTGAATATTCGGAAGAGACGAGCAATCCAGTGTATAGAATGTTTCTGAGTTGATAGAGGAAAGCGGCTGACAACTGACCAGGCACAGATTTTAAATCTGTCCCCTTTATCCCGCTCCCCGGGATTCAGGCGGGTATCAACCGTCGTGCCGTTGCAGGCGTTAAACTCGAACCGAAGGTTCAAGTGGGAACAGCGGGCGTTATATCAGGCTTCCCACTTCAAGTGGGCATGCACACAATAGCGCGGTTAGTCCCCTTTTTTGCAGGAAATAAGCTCAAGTTTCTCTCGGCCCGCTCACGAACACGACAGAAGATACCCTAAACCATGTGCCATCCGTTTATTCATTCCTGGTCAGTACACCGTCAATTTTAGTTTGAAGGCGTTTCACCACCGAGTCCACGGATTCAGTATAGTTCTTATTTTTCCGTTTGTATGCAAGCAGTTCATTGGCAATATTCAAAGTAGCCATGATTATTATACGCTCCGTGCCGATCACGCTGCCACTGGTTTTCACCTCTTGCAGCTTATCATTGACAAAATCCACTACGCCATGTAATTGCTCTCGTTCATCCTCCGGACAGGAGATCAGGTATTCCCTGTCGAGAATCGATACGGGAACCGGCTTGGATTGTGTCATGGGCGAGTTTCCATAGCCCGAAGACGAGCAATCATGGATTCAATACGAAATCTTGCCTGCTCTGTTTTTTCAATCAGTACTGCGCGTTCACTGATCAGGTTTTTTTGCTGATGGCGCAGGGTGGAATTTTCGTTTTTCAATGCATCAACTGTTCGGATAAGATCGTCAACCCGCGCTTCAAGCACCCCTAAATCTACATTTTCTGCTTTATTCTCTGACATTGGTTTTATCTTCCGTATTCTGACAAGTCCGGGATGGACTTGTTCAGGGTTTTCCTACAACTATAGAACGCGGTTGAAGGGTGGTCAAGATTGCTTTTGGCAATCTATCACGGTACCGTAGGAAGTCCTGGAAAAATCAGGGGTTGTTAAATGAAACACGGCGAATTTCGAAAGCGTCGAAAGAAACTCATGGATATGCTGGGAGATGACAGCATTGCCATCCTGCCCGCTGCGCCCGAGAAAATACGTAACCGGGACGTTGCATTTCGCTATCGTCCCGATAGCGATTTTTATTATTTAACGGGGTTTGCCGAGCCGGAGGCAGTCATAACGCTTATCCCCGGACGGGGGCAGGGCGAATTTATCCTGTTTTGTCGTGAACGCAACCCGGAAAAGGAGATCTGGCACGGCGCTCGGTCTGGCCTTGAAGGCGCCTGCAATGATTACGGCGCGGACGATGCCTACCCCATAACCGACCTGGATGACATTTTGCCCGGTTTGCTGGAGAACCGGGCTCGGATCTATTACACCATGGGCAATAACGCTGTCTTCGATCAGCGTGTGCTCGGCTGGGTCAATCAAGTACGCGGCAAGGCCCGTAGCGGAATCCATGCGCCCGAACAGTTTGTTTCCCTGAACCACATCCTGCATGACATGCGCCTGTATAAAAGTCGCTATGAAGTCAGCATGTTACGCAAGGCTGCCGCAATTTCAGCAAATGCCCACGTACGCGCAATGAAGTCATGCCGGCCAGGAATAACGGAATATCAGATCGAGGCTGAACTGCTCCACGAGTTCATGCGTCAGGGTGCGCACAGCGCAGCTTATCCTTCCATCGTAGGCAGTGGGGTGAACAGTTGTGTTTTACACTACATTGATAACAGCAGTGAACTGAAAGACGGTGACATATTATTGATCGACGCCGGGGCAGAATATGAATGCTATGCGAGTGACGTGACGCGTACGTTCCCCGTCAACGGTAAATTCAACGACCGGCAGAGGGCTGTCTATGAGATTGTTCTGGCCGCACAACTCGCCGCCTGTGATGCAGTGAGGCCGGGGAATCACTGGGCACAACCCCATGACGCGGCAGTTGAGGTGTTGACGGAAGGTCTTGTTGCGCTGGGGATTCTAAAGGGAAAACCGCAAACACTGATAAAAGAAAAAGCATACAGTCGTTATTTCATGCACAAAACCGGACACTGGTTGGGTATGGACGTACACGACGTCGGTGATTATAAGATCGGCGAGGAGTGGCGGATGCTTGAACCGGGTATGGTTATGACCATTGAGCCGGGGCTTTATTTCCCTCCGCAACAGGGTCTTGCCAGGAAATGGTGGAATATTGGCGTGCGTATTGAAGATGACGTACTGGTAACAAAAGACGGATCTGAAGTGCTGAGCAGGGATGCGCCCAAAAGCATCGCTGAAATCGAGGCGCTGATGACGCTGAATGGATAACGTGGTCGATGTATGATATTGCAGTTGTCGGCGGAGGCATGGCCGGCGCCGGTTTTGCCTGTGCCTTGGCGAGAGAAAAAGTCAGTATTGCCCTGATTGAAGAACGGCAGGCTCCCGGCGATAACCCGTCAAAATAATGATGCAAGAGGCATCGCCTTATCGCTCTCGTCCCGGCAGGTACTGGACGATATAGGGATGTGGTCGAAACTGGAGCATACCGCTTGCCCTATTGAGCGAATTCACGTTAGCACGCAAGGCCGCTATGGTTGTGTCCGGCTGTCTGCCGGCGTGCTCGATCTTGATGCTTTAGGGTTTGTGGTGCGCGCGCATGAACTGGTATCTACTCTGTTTGAGGAGATCGCCAATCACGACAATATCGATATATTCCGTCCGGCAACGGCTGACGCAATAGAGCGTGAGTCTCATTCAGTCAACGTAAGGGTCAGGCAGGCCGGCAAGGATGCCGCCCTGAAGTGCAAACTGCTGGTGATTGCAGATGGCGCTTTTTCGAACTCCAGGGAACTGGCCGGGATAGAAACCAGTATCCACGATTATCAACAGGCGGCCATCGTCTGCAACGTCGGGATTTCCCGGGACCACCGTTATACCGCGTACGAACGATTTACCCCTGAGGGCCTGATTGCCTTATTGCCGTTAAAGGGCGCACGTTGCGTCACGGTTATGGTCTCATCGGTTGACCAGGCGGACAGTTATTTGCGGATGGGCGACGAGGCATATCTCGATCTTCTGCAACGAACGTTCGGCAAGCGTCTGGGAGAATTATCCGGGCCAGGCGCAAGGAGTTCCTACCCCCTGTTTTTGCAGCAACCGGTATCGCAGACGAGTGATCGAACCGTCCTGCTGGGCAATGCGGCACATACTATCCATCCCAACGGCGCCCAGGGATTTAATCTTGTCTTGCGAGACGTAGCCGGACTGGCGGGGCATATCAGCGCAACCTTGCAGAAAGGCGGCGACGTGGGAGCCGGAGAGGTCCTTACTGCATACGGTTTGTCCAGAGAGGCGGATCAGCGGCAGGTCGTTCGCTTTTCAGATTTACTGCAGAGGACGTTCAACAGTTCGAACCCGGTGAAATCCATGCTGCGCAATAGCGCGATGTTGGCGCTCGATATGTCACCGGCCTTGAAAAAAGAGTTTATCCTGCGGGCGACAGGACTGCGGACGACACAGAACCGGAGAAGACCGGCAGAGGGCGCAAGACGCAGGTCGGAGTTCAGAGGATGGAGAGAAACCGGAAAAGAGGAGATGATGGCGTCCTCGTCTGTCAGGACTCGCACTTCCCTCCCCAGGCCTTTGGATACGGAGGTACTGATAGTCGGTGGCGGCGTTATTGGAGGCAGTATGGCGCTACTGGCGGCAGCTGACGGTATTGAGTGTATTCTGGTCGAACGCAGCAGGTTGCCCACAACCGGGACGCCGGCAGCGGATGCACGGGTACTGGCCCTGACCTTGGCGTCGCGAAAAATCCTGTCTGTGATCCAGGTCTGGCAGCAACTTGCAAAAGACGAGATCGGCCTGTTCAAGCACATGCACGTATGGGATGAAAACGGCAATGGCAGCCTTTATTTCGACAGCGCTGATATCGGCCAGCCAACCCTGGGATATATTGTCCGGCAAAATGTATTGGTGAGTGTGTTGGAATCGATGCTGGCTCAGCAACCAAGTGTCTCGGTGTACGCCGGCGCTGAACCGGTCAGTCTCAGTGGCGAGGACAAGGCGATAAGAATAAAACTCAGCGATGGCCGGGAGGTGTCGGCAAAACTGCTTATCGCCGCAGATGGAGCAAGGTCGAAGATCAGGCGGCTTGCCGGAATGGATTACGCTGTACACGAATACAAGCAAACAGCCGTAGCGACTATCGTTCAAACGGCTGTGGGTCACGGGCAAGTGGCCCGCCAGCGGTTTCTGACAGACGGCCCCCTCGCCTTCCTGCCCATGGCCGACCGGCATCAGTGTGGCGTGGTCTGGTCGACTACACCCGGGATGGCCGCTGAGTTGCTTGCCATGGATGAGGCGGCATATCAAGAGACTCTTGCGGATGCTTTCGAACACACCCTGGGCGCTATTACGGATACCCGCATCAGGCAAAGTTTTCCACTGCAAAGGGCGCAGGCGCGGCACTATTGTTCCGCTAGAGTCGCCCTGGTGGGCGATGCGGCGCACTGTGTTCATCCCCTGGCGGGCATGGGCGCCAATTTGGGCCTTCTCGATGCGGCCTGTTTGTTCCAGGTGATCAAGGAAGCCGGGACGAAGGGCCGTGACCCGGGCAGTACGGCAGTGTTGAGAAGGTACGAGAGATGGCGCAAAGGCGATAATTTCATCGCCATGATGACCCTGGAGGGTTTAAAATACCTGTTTGAAAACCAGACCTTACCCGTTCCCCCCCTCAGGAATGCCGGGATGGCTCTGTATGATTCCATGCAGCCATTGAAAAATTTCACAATGCGCCGGGCAACCGGCCTGGCCGGTGATCTGCCTGATTTTGTAAAGAGTGGGTGAGCCGGAAATAGAAAAAGACACTTACCCGGCGAACGACATAACGTGGAAAATTCATCCCCGACACATTTTATCCGCAAGATCATCGACGATGATTTAACACAGGGCCGTTACCCTGAAGGCATACACACGCGCTTCCCGCCGGAACCCAACGGCTTCCTGCATATAGGCCATGCCAAAGCAATCTGTCTGAACTTCGGCATGGCGGCGGAGTACCGGGGAAAATGCAACCTGCGCTTTGATGATACCAACCCTGAAAAAGAGGACATGAAATACGTGGAGGCGATCCAGGAAGACGTCCGCTGGCTCGGGTTTGACTGGGAAGACAGGTTGTTTTTTGCCTCGGATTATTTTGCGCGGTTGTTCCAGTTTGCGGTCGAATTGATTCAGCAGGGCAAGGCCTACGTGGACAGCATGAGCGCGGATCAGATCAGGCAGTATCGCGGTACCCTGACGGAACCGGGGATCGACAGCCCTTATCGAAACAGGTCGATTGCCGAAAACCTGGACTTGTTCCACAGGATGAAAGCCGGTGAGTTTGCCGACGGCGAACACGTGCTGAGGGCGAAGATCGACATGCAGGCAGCCAACCTGAACATGCGTGACCCGGTCATTTATCGGATCCGCAGGACCAGCCATTACCGCACCGGCGACAGTTGGTGTATCTATCCCATGTACGATTTTACCCAGTGTCTGTCGGATGCGCTGGAACACGTGACCCACTCGTTGTGCAGCCTGGAGTTCGAGGACCACCGGCCGTTGTACGACTGGTTTATCGACAACCTCGATACGCCGGCGCGCCCGCGCCAGTATGAATTTGCCCGCCTGAACCTCGAATATACGGTGCTGAGCAAACGCAAGCTCATAGAACTGGTTGAGGACGGCCACGCGGACGGCTGGGACGACCCGCGCATGCCCACCCTGTCCGGCCTGCGGCGGCGCGGATTTACTCCGAAATCCATACGCGACTTCTGTGAACGCATCGGTTTGACCAAGAGCGACACTTATATCGACGCGGGTGTACTGGAGCATGTTATCAGGGAGGAACTGGGCGCCGCCGCGCCGCGCCGCATGGCGGTATTACGCCCACTGAAAGTCGTTATCGAGAATTATCCCGATGATAAAGAAGAGTGGCTGGAGGCTGCTAATCATCCACAGGATCCGTCTATGGGCACGCGCCAGGTCGCGTTCAGCAAGGTGATCTATATCGAACAGGATGATTTTATGGAGGATGCGCCGAACAAGTTCTTCCGCCTGACGCCGGGCCGGGAAGTCCGTTTGCGCTATGCTTATTTCATCACCTGCAACGAGGTTATCCGGGATGAACAGACCGGCGCGGTGTGTGAGTTGCGTTGCAGCTATGATCCGGCCACGCGCGGCGGCAACGCGCCCGACGGTCGCAAGGTCAAGGGGACGATCCACTGGGTATCGGCCAGACACGCGCGCAGCGCCAGGATCAGGCTCTATGACAGGCTGTTTTCCGTTGCCAACCCCGACCGGGGCGATCAGGACTGGAAGACGTATATCAACCCGGTTTCCCTGGAGAAGCTCGGCAATAGCCTCATCGAGCCGGACCTGGCGCAGGCAGGGCCGGGGGAACGTTTTCAGTTTGAACGACTGGGATACTTCTGCGCCGACCAGCAAGACTGGCAGCCAGATGCCCCGGTGTTCAACCGCATCGTCACACTACGTGACACCTGGGCTAAAATCAGTAAGAAATAAAAAAGATATGGTTGCCCTGATAAAAAAACGATATAACAAGACAATAGGAAGCATACAATGACAGAGTTATACAAGGCGCTTTACCAGTCGGAAATTGATACCCTGCCTCTGGCGAACCGGGGCAAGGTCCGTGATATCTATGAGGTGGATGCAGACCACCTGCTGATCGTCACCAGCGACCGTATCTCCGCCTTTGACGTGGTGCTGCCTGACCCGATCCCCGGCAAAGGCAGTGTATTGACTACGGTATCCAATTTCTGGTTTGCCCGGACCGGGAACCTGATCGGCAACCATTTGACCGATCGCAGCCTGGATTCTGTCGGCCTCCGGCGGAATGAAGTCGAACAACTCGAAGGACGGGCTATCGTGGTCAAAAGACTGACCCCGTTGCCGGTAGAGGCTATCGTACGCGGCTATATCATCGGTTCGGGCTGGAAAGACTACCAGCGCAGCGGAACAGTATGCGGTATAAAATTACCCGCCGGCCTGCAACAGGCGCAACAGTTGCCGGAACCCATATTTACGCCTTCCACCAAGGCGGAGGCAGGGGAACATGATGAGAATATCAGTTTTGTGCAAACCATCGAACTGCTGGGCACGGAACTGGCGGAACGAGTCCGTAACCTGAGCCTCACTATCTATAAGCGGGCGGCGGAATATGCCCGGCAACGGGGAATTATCATTGCCGACACCAAACTGGAATTCGGCACTGACAAGCAAGGTGAATTATTTCTGATAGATGAGGTATTAACGCCCGATTCCTCCCGTTTCTGGCCAGCTGATTCCTACCGCACGGGCATCAGCCCACCCAGCTTTGACAAGCAATACGTGAGAGACTATCTTGAAACCTTGGACTGGGATAAACAGGCACCCGGCCCGGCATTACCCGAGGAAGTCATCCACCAGACTGCCGCCAAATACAGAGAGGCCCAAGACAGGTTGTCAGGCAAGCAATGATTCCACTACACGACGATAACCCCACGCGTATTTTCCCCGTACTGACCGT
>JAAXHV010000035.1:0-565 GCA_012270695.1 Gammaproteobacteria bacterium
CATAACTCATTGGCAGCAAACATCAATCCGATAGCAACCAGGGACCTGGCGAGACATGCGGGCGAGAGACTTCCAGGTGACTTGCAGATTGAGAGGGTTGCCCGTTCAGGCAATTTATTATCAGGATACCTCGTTGAGCCGCCCTGTGGCGCAATCGTAGATGAAACCGCGAATCTGATCTTTGTAAAGGATAAAAGGATTAGCGTGGATTCGAGCCATGGACTGGCGTACATTCTGTTCCAGGTCTGGGAATGCCTCCAGGGCGAACGCCGGACGCAGGCCGGTATCGGCTTCGATGGCGTCTTTCACATCGTCGTCGCGAAAGGTCAGCATGCCACAGTCCGTATGGTGGATCAACATGATTTCCCGGGTATCCAGCAAACGTTGGGATATCAGCAGTGAACGGATTGCGTCGTCACTGACAACGCCGCCGGCGTTGCGTATCACGTGTGCGTCACCTTCTTCCAGACCCAGGATACGGTGCGGGTCCAAGCGGGCATCCATACAGGCTACCACTACCAATTTACGCCCCGGCGGCAGGGGCAAATCACCTTTATCGAAACTT
>JAAXHV010000035.1:628-18096 GCA_012270695.1 Gammaproteobacteria bacterium
CGGGAACAGCTTTATTTTTGCAGACAGGGTGATATTCGGGGGACAGTGTATTCTTACACTGTCCCCCGAATATCGTTCAGCTTAATAAAGCCAAGGCTTCTGCGTGTAACTTTTTTCCGCTTGCGGCTACAATCAATCCCCCATTCTGCGCAGTATTACCCTGCCAGTCGGTAATGATGCCGCCGGCGCCTTCTACGATGGGGATCAGCGGCATGATGTCATAGGGTGACAGACCGCCTTCGATGACCAAGTCAACGTAACCGCTTGCCAGCATACCGTAGCCGAGGCACTCCGTTCCATAACGGGAAAAGCGGCACCGGGCAATGACGCCCATAAACTTTTCCCGCGCTTCATCGGTCGGGTACATGGCGGGGTGGGTGCAACAGACGATGGCTTCATCCAGGTGTGTATGCTCCCGCACTGTTATCCGGGTACGTTGATGTTGACGTATAAAATAAGCTGTGTTACCGCCACCTATCCAGGTTTCCCCTGTGTAGGGTTGGCGCATGGCGCCGACCAGGCATTCATCAGCGCGTTTCAGCCCTATCAGGACTCCCCACATAGGGGTGCCCGAGATAAACCCCCGCGTCCCGTCGATGGGATCGATCAGCCAGGTGAATGAAGCGGCGCCCTGTTTCGGAGCGAACTCCTCGCCGATGATGGCATGGCCGGGATATACGGCAGTGATTCTCTCACGGATGAATTTTTCGGTTTCTCTGTCGGCCCTGGTGACCGGGTCAAATGCCTTTCCCTTCTGGCGTTTATCGGTCACTGCCAGTTCAGTGCGGAAATATCTCAGTGAAACTTCACCTGCCTGTTCGATCAACTCCTCCAGGAAATACATATAATCGGCAGACACCAGGGTATTACTCATTTGCTGTCAAGCCTGAACTATCTCCGCAAAAATGGCAAGAGTTAAACGGTCTCAGAGCTAAACGGTCTCAACGTCCTGGCCCTTGATATATTCGGGCTTGTCGCGTTGCTCAACGAGCTTCTGACGCTCCTCGTCGGCTCGTCTGACCAGTTCTTCAATATCACCCAGGTCACACACTTTTCGGGCGAGGTCAACCAGTGGACCGTCGATCGCATATTCGACGCGCTGCATCGTCAGCAACTTGATCAGGAATACGGGTGTCCCGTTAAAGCGCTCAAAAATTTCATGCCGGGCGCCTGCCTCGGAATAGAATCGATCGCGGATGACTTTGACTATCTTCATTTTATCCCGGGCGCTGATATGGGGGCCGCGCAAGGCATTGGCCAGTTGTGGCCCGATATGCTCATCATCGAGATCAGCTTCCGTGGGCTGCATCATGATGCTGCGACCACACAGATCGGTGAGCGTTTCAATATGCTTGTTCACATTTTCGATGTAGTAGGCGCGGGCAAGGTCGACAAAAATGTTATTGGGCTTATACAAACCACCGGGAGTGACATTGCCGGTTTCTTCCGCCGCCAGGGTGAATGCCCGGCAGGTCTCGCGAAAGCGGATCATATCGGCCAACTGAGACGCCACCACCGGGTGTTTGGACGTCCCCAGGGACTCTGTCAGCAACAGGCCGAGGCCCGCAATCAGCTCGGCGTTTACCACCTGGCGAACCTGGGTCTCAATGTGAATCCAGTCGAAGACCCGTTGCGGATACAACCTGGCGTGCTCTTCATTGCCCAGGTGAAACACGTTCTCCCAGGGGATGAGCACGTTATCGAAATAAGCCATCGAGTCCAATTCATCGCCGTGCGCGGAAAACCGGTAATCATACTCGGCCGTGTCATCCTTGGCATAAGAGTCCCTGGCAACATGGGTAACGCCTTCCTGGTTGGTCGGTGCGCGGGCGTAAATAATCTGGTCCGACCGGGTGCCATAGTTCCACAATACGCCGAGGTTCATCCAGTTGCTGAACACCGTGCTGGTTCCTATCGCTTTCCAGCCTTCAACAAGAATTCCATCGTCACGTTCCTCAACAATACGCAGCATCGGCACTGTTTCACCGTTGCTGTGCGCACGGGTATATTGCAAATCGATAAATAAAGGCGCCGAGAACAGGTCCCCATCACGTAATTCCCGCCACGCGTCGCGGATGTTCTGTGCCATAGGCCGGCCCTTACCGTATACCGTCTGCTCCTCCCATGGCTGCGGATCATCAAACAAGGTATACAGGGTAGTGTTATTGCTGCAAGGCAAGCGGGTAAACATGCCGGCGTGAAAATTCCGGAATATATAATCGTAGTACTTGCGTTTCTCAACCACGTCCTCCTTGCTGCGGGTCAGTTTCCACTGTTTTGCGCGCCGCACACCGTCCTCGTCCGTAAAAGTCAGGTGTTCCTGGTGTTCCGGGTCGAGATGCAGGTCATAAAACGCAGCCACCTGGCGAGCATAACCGCGGGTCTTGGGGTGGGTGGTGATATCGTCAATCCACTCACCACCACAGAGCACGCGCCGTCCGTCACGTATTGATTCGAGATATTCTTTACCTGTTCTGAGCATAGCTTTTCCCCCTGATATTATGTGAAGGAAACTCTGATATAATCAGACGACGTCAAATCAGAGCCGGATATTAACGGCCCGGATCGCGTCACCAGAGAATTTCCTGTTCCGGGAAAGAATGATGGCACAAATCGCCAACGCAAAGCAAAGCCCGACAGAACTGGAGATCAAACAACACGTCCAGAGCTTTCTTACGCCGTTATGCCGGCTCCTGATTATAATGACGCAGAGATGAAAAAGTTTCTTCGAGATACCAATATAGATGCGGAGCGGTTTCGCGCGGGTATGGCGCAATTGACCGGCGCCGTTAATATTATCGCCACCCGTAACGGACAGGTCAGATCGGGACTGACCGCAAGTGCGGTTTGTTCCTTTTCAGCGGAACCACCGCGTCTGCTGGCCTGTGTGAACTTCAGCGGCAACAGTTTTCAGCATATAGCTGAGAGTCGCTGCATGAGCGTTAACGTGCTTGCACAGAGCCAGGAACAACTGGCCAAGCGCTTTGCCGACATGCTCGGAGGCCAGCATGAAGATCGTTTTGACTACGGCAATTGGACAGAGCTGGTAACCGGCGCGCCGGTGCTCACGGAGGCGCTGGCCGGGTTTGATTGCACCGTGGAAGAAATGCTGGTTGCCCATACCCACGCAGTCATCATCGGCGAGATAAAGGACGTGATCGTCAATAGCGGCATGAAGCCCTTGCTCTATTCAAACCGGGCGTTTACCACCACCATGGGCCGTTATGATGACCTGCCCCTGGATTACAGCATGTCACCGTGGTACTAGTTTATTCGGAGACTGACGACAGGCCCAGATGTGCTTTTTAAGACTATCATCCGCAGGGAAAGCGGATGCTAAGCGTACAGGGATGTATTTACAGCGGGTCTTAAAAAGCACATCTGGGCCTGCATTACAAACTCTGTGCAGCCCGGAGATTACCTCTTTTGAGTGAGAAATAAACGCCGATAAGACAAAGCAGTGAGGTAACGATAAAGCTGGCGTTGATGCTGGCAAGTAACTGGCCGTGCCGTTCCGGAGAGATTTGCACCTGGCCCAGCAGCAAGGCAAAGACCAGGGTCACAATACCCATACTGAACATCTGTCCAACCACGCGCATGGTCGCTATGGTCCCGGAG
Source organism: Gammaproteobacteria bacterium (assembly GCA_012270695.1). Classification (GTDB taxonomy): domain Bacteria; phylum Pseudomonadota; class Gammaproteobacteria; order Eutrophobiales; family Eutrophobiaceae; genus JAAXHV01. Next base: position 4,247 of record JAAXHV010000035.1, read on the forward strand.
GCCGCACCCAGGTGCTTCTTCTCTACCGAACTCACGACGGCATTGGCATTGGGTGAGGAAAACAATGCAAACCCGAAACCGATGATAATCAAAGCAAGCACAATGAATATTGTTGACGTCTGCGGGTTGAGCGTAGCAAGCGAAGCCAATCCGGCAGCAGTTAAGCCCATGCCCGAAGAAGTGATGAGGCGCGGTTCATGACGATCCGACATCCTGCCGGCAAGCGGGGAAAACAACGTCATCATCAGTGGCTGTGAGATCATGATGAAGCCGGCAAACTGCGGGGTAAAACCCTTGATATTCTGTAAATACAGACTCATTAAAAACGTGACCGAGAAAGTCGAGGAATACATGATCAAAGCTGCCATACAGGAGTAGAAAAACACCTGGTTGGCGAAAAACAGGTTGACATTGAACAGCGGATACTCCAGCTTCTTTTCGTATTTGAAAAAAACTGACAGGCCGACAACACTCAGCAGTATCAGGAAAATGCTGGATGCAGCAGGCAGGTCAGAGAAGCCATACATCAGGGCAATCATCGACGCGCCATAGAGAATGGCGCCGGGAAAGTCAAATTTCTGCCCTGCCGGGCCGCGCCACTCTCCTTTCAGATTAAGCAGCGCGATGACAATCACCAGGACCACCACCGGCACGTGGAAGATAAACACGCTGCGCCAGCCGAAGTGCTGGGTAACCCAACCGCCGGCAAACGGCCCGCAGGTCAATCCAAGGTAAACGAATGAAACGGACAGCCCCAATACCCTCCCGCGTTTTTCCGGGGGATAAACAGAAGACAGGATGGCGATACCGGTGCCGAATATCATTGCCGCGCCCGTTCCCTGTAATACCCGGCACAGGATCAACGCCAGCGGCGTTTGCGCAAGAGACGCAAGAATCGATGCAACAGTCACCGTTGTCATGCCCGACACGAACATCTTCTTGCGGCCAAACATGTCACCCAGGCGACCGAACGGCAATAAAAATACCGCGCTCGATAACAGGTATGCCAGGGGAATCCAGCTTGCTGTGATTGCATCGATGCGCAGCCCTTCAACAATGGTGGGGATGGCCACATTCACCCCGGACAACATCAGCGGAGTAATAAAAGCGCCCATGCAGACCACTATGAGCGCTGTTCTTTGCAGTTTTTGTTCAGACACGAGGGTTATGCCGGTAGTTCAGGTAATCTTCCACCAGGCTGAATACCAGTTCAATGATGAACGGTGTCATTTCCCTGGCGGTTTCCGTTTCGGAACGGGTATGCATCCAGCCGAGATAGGTCGTTGCGCGCGCCATCAGCATGATTGGCAACCAGGCCAGGTGTTCGTCCGTCAACGGCCGGTGTTGCCGGTAACCCGTGATCAGCGCTTCCTTTGCCATGGCAAAATGGTCGGTGCCATGCAGGAAAAAAATCGAGGTGACGAGGTCAAACAAGTACCAGCCATAGCCACAGTCATCGAAATCGATAACCCGAACGCCATCTTCACTTACCAGGAGATTTTCAAACAACAGGTCGGCGTGAATTAAGCCGTACTTGTCCGGCGGCTTGCCGAGTTCAGTCAGTTCGGCATGTAATTTATCTCTCACCTCTATCATCCTGTCCTTCTGCCAGGGGCTGAGAGCCGGCAATTCCCAGAAACGCCCCCAGAACGGCCGGTCACCGGTGAGCCCGTCAACGTCCCAGCTATGCCGGATGAAACCTGCCGGCTCGTCCCAGTGTTCGGCAAGGTTGTGCATCTTCGCCATGATGCTGCCCAGGGTCATAAACTGGCCGCGTATCTCCTGCTCAGTACCTTCCAATCCCTCCTCCACGCTACCCAGCTGTTGACCTTCTATCCAGTCCACAATATCCACCTGGAGCGGTTCCGGGACTTCGGGCGACTCCACGATTTCGAACATGCGGTTATTGCTTGAGTAGCGCAGGACCGGCGTCAACACCCCGTATTCACTCAAGCTGCCTATCCACTGCCACTCGGAGCGGAGTTCGGCGTCACTGTGGTAGCCGGCGCGGTGGACGCGGACTACGCATTTTCCGCCCGTAGCCCGGTCAGCCACCCGGTATACCGCATTCTCGCGCAGCTTGAGCAGCGCCAGGGGAGCGTCGCGGTCAATGTTCCACAGGGGCAATGCATCCCGCACCAGGGCTGTATAACGCTGTTCCAATTCGCTTATGGGGAGCCGGTAAAAATCATTCATTGCTTCGTTGTCCGAACCACGGGTCGTGGCAGGAAGCCGACTTCGTCCTGCAGGGCCTTGCCTATGGCCAGTATTTTGCGGTCTGAGCCCGCCGGTCCTTCCAGGCAAACGCCGACCGGCAGACCGTTTGCCGCCAGGCCCACGGCAACGGACAGGCTGGGTATGCCGACGTTGCTTGAGGGGTCGGTATTGCGGATGATCGTCGGCATGGTGGGGTGTTGCCGGCCGTTCAGGTCAATGTTAGTGTCATGGCCTAGCGGCGGCGCAGTCAATGGGACTGTGGGAATGACCATTGCATCGAAGTTGTTGCTGGCGAAATAATCAGAAAACAGCGCCTGCATTTCCGGGCGGTGAACAGTCATCGCCTCCCGGTACACAGCCTCGGTAACGGCGGTTTCGGATACCACCGCGCTATAAACTTCCTTCACGTCCGGGCTGGCTATTTGCGCAAGGACGTCCTCAATGGAAATATCCGGTGCAAAGTCGGCGAGATATTGCACCATATCGCGCCTGGCTTCATACAACGCAATGGGAAAACCCACCTTGCCGGTCAATTCGTCAACCCGTTCCAAGTCAACTTCCACGAGGGCTTTGCATGATGCGGCGAGAAGATCAAGAGTAGCCTCTATAACCTCTGCCGTAGCCATTTCCAAATTCTCATAATAGTACGCGCGGGGGACCCCCAGCCTGACCTCAGCTAAGCCGATGGTCTCGGCAGGGGCTGTGCCGGCAGCCATCACCCGGTCCAACAGTTGCAGGTCCTCCACTGCCCTGGCCATGGGTCCCGGCGTATCTCGAGTGGCGGAAATCGGAATTACCCCGCCGGTCGGATAACGCCCGATGGTGGGTCTGAACCCGCAAATACCGCAAAATGCGGCAGGCAATCGCGTAGACCCGCCGGTATCCGTGCCAATACCAGCCGGAAGGACACCGGCAGCGATCGCGGCTGCGGTTCCGCCGCTGCTGCCGCCCGGTATGAGGTCCGGGTTATAGGGATTCCTGGCCGGCCCGAAAGTAGGGTTGTTGTTGGTAATGCCGAAGGCGAGTTCGTGCATGTTTGCCTTGCCGAAGATGACGGCGCCGGCATCGATCAGCGCTTGCGCAACAGGGGCATTTTTCGGCGGCACATGACCTTTCAACGCCGGCGTGCAACCCGAAGTGGGCAGGTCAACGGTGTTTATATTGTCTTTAAGCAGCAGGGGGGCACCGAGCAGCGCCGGATTGTCATTGTGGCGCCGCTGCCGGTCGCGACGTGCTGCGGATGCCAGCAGAGACGCTTCATCATGACAGACTATCGCGTTTAAATGAGCCACCTCCCTGTTACGCTCCAGCATGGCCTGAACGTACTCGACCGCGCTGAATGCCCCGCCCCCCATGCTCTCGAGGGCCCGTACGAGCGTCAAGTCAAGGATTTCCATGAATAAGTTTTATATTCCAGATTGTATCCGGCAAGTCGGGATAGCATTTTCAAGAATGTNNCGACTTGCCTCGCTGACTATCCAGCCCGGATTTCTCATCAGGTGATGCGATTTTCCAATAGCAACAAGCGACCTGAGAAATGCGGTCTAAAATTCAGAACTCGTAGCTTGCCTGTATGTACCATTCCCGACCGCGATGAAAGGTTTGCTGGGTAAAGCCAAAACCGTCCTGGTAGTTGGCGAAGATAGTGTATTGTTCGTCTGTCAGGTTGGGCACGAACTGGTCCAGCTTGCCGATATCCGTCACGCCGCGAAAATCCAGGGCGTCACCGGTGAATGCAGATACCGTAATGGGAGCATCCTGCAGGTTTTCCTCACGTTTGCGCGCGGTGACTACGATTTCCTCTATGAGCGCGCTGCTCCGGCCCTGTGCCTGGGCTGGTTTCAGGATTGCCGTGGCATCCGCGAACAGCATTGCCGCAACCACAGCCGCGACGAGGTAAGGGGTTTGTAAAACTCGGTTATTCACTTCGGGTACCTGTTTAAGTCGTAGAAACGACGTTTATAGTTCTTAGCAAGCGGCGGGAAGTATAAACTAAAAACCAACTACTGGAAATCAACGCCTGTTCTCGTTCCACTCCCGGAAACTGCGGCCTTCTTCAGCAAGTTGCTTCAGCAACGGGGCGGGCGTCCACCATAAATCGCCGTAACGGTCGCGATATTTATTGATGGCAGCATAAACCTTATCAAGACCCACCATGTCGGCATATTTCATGGGGCCGCCGCGGTAACGGGGCATGCCGTAACCGTTGACGAAGATCACGTCGATATCGCCCGGCCGTATGGCGATGCCTTCTTCCAGCACCCGCGCGCCTTCGTTGATCATGGAATACAGCAGGCGTTCGATGATCCCTTCATCGCTGACCTCGATTTGCTGCACGCCCAGCGCCTGCGCTTCGCGCCGGGCGATTTCCATGACCTCCGCGTCCGGCACGGCTTTCCTGCCCTCGTAGCGGTAGGTCCCCGCGCCGGTTTTCTGGCCGAGACGCCCCATTTCACTGAGTACATTAATCATACGGCAGTAAACCGGATCATCGGGCCGGTCCTGCCACTCGTTATTCAACTTGTAGAAAACGTCAAGACCGGACAAGTCCATGACCGCGTGGGGGCCCATGGCCATGCCCCAGTCATAGACAACCTGGTCGACCCGCTCCGGCGGGATGCCTTCCAGCATCATCAACTGCGCTTCCCTGATATAAGGGAAAAACATGCGATTGCCGACGAAGCCGAAACACACGCCGACTAGGACACCCACTTTGCGTATCTTTTTTGCGGTGGCCATGGCCGTTGCGATGACCTCCCCGGCGGTTTTTTCACCACGGACTATTTCCAGGAGTTTCATGACTTTGGCCGGGGCGAAGAAGTGCAGACCGATAACGTCTTGCGGCCGGTTTGTCACTGCGGCGATTTCATCCAGGTCCAGGCTGGACGTGTTGCTTGCCAGGATGGCGCCCTGTTTGCATACCTCATCCAGTTTCGTGAACACGTGTTTTTTAATCTGCATGGTCTCGAAGACGGCTTCAACCACCAGGTCGGCGCTGGCAACGTCTGCATAATCGGTGGTCGGAGCGATCATCCCCATGGCCTGCTGCAGTTGCGCTTGGGTCATGCGCCCCTTGTCAACGGCGACCGCGTAATTTTTCCGGATAACCCCCAGACCGCGATCCAGACCCGCCTGGTCCACCTCCAATACTGTGACCGGGATACCGGCATTAACGAAATTCATCGCAATCCCGCCACCCATGGTGCCGGCGCCGATGACCGCCACCCTGTTTATTTCTCTGACAGGCGTATTTTTGGGGACATCGGGGATCTTGGCCACTTCCCGTTCCGCAAAAAACAAGTGACGCTGCGCCTGGGAATGGCTGGACGCCTTGCATTCATCAAACAGCCGCCGTTCCGTTTTAAGCGCGTCACGATAGGATTCATTCAGCGCCGCCTGCACGCACTTCACGATTTGTAAGGGCGCGAAAAAGCCGCGGGCTTTCCTGGACAGCCCCTGCAAATATTCGCTGAAAAATTCATCGTCAATCCCGCCGGCGGCAACCTCCAGTTGACTGACCCGTTTCAGCGGCGCGTGCGTGTCCAGCAGTTCCCTAGCATAGGCGAGGGCGCCGGCGCGCAAATCGCCGTCGATGAGCTTGTCGATGATACCGGCTTCCAAGCCCTCCTCAGCGCCAATGGGCCGGCCCGAGGTCATTATGTCCAAGGCTTTGCGCACCCCGGCCAGGCGGGGCAGTCGTTGTGTTCCGGTGGCGCCGGGCACAAGACCGAGGTTGACTTCGGGCAATCCGACCCTTGCCCCCGGCAGCGCACAGCGGTAATGACAACCCATGGCCGTCTCCAGGCCGCCTCCCAGGGCGGTGCCGTGGACAGCGGCGACGATGAGTTTTTCCGATGCCTCCAATTTCTCCACCAGGTCGGGCAACCAGGGGTCCTCAACGGGTTTGTCAAATTCGGTAATATCGGCCCCGGCGATAAATGTCCGGCCCGCGCAGATCAGCACCGCGGCCCCGGCGGAAGCATCGGCGGCCAGTTTATCGATGGCGTCCCAGCAGCTTTTTCTCACCGCCGCGGACATGGCGTTAACGGGGGGGTTATCAATGGTAATGACGGCAATGCCGTCTGTGACTTCGTAACTTGTTTTATCTGACATGACCAGGCCCTTAATGTTTAACAAAGGTCTTCCATAAATTCTGCGAGTATTATAACGCAAACGTGTCCATTGTGGTTGCGAATGACTGTGCCGGCGAGCATAGACGAGAATATGATTTTCATTTGACTTTACACATCTGCTGATATATACTCTGATATATACCAAACTGACATGTGCGGAACAATATGACCGATACAGCAAAAATATTTATAAACGGCCGCAGTCAGGCGGTGCGCTTGCCGGCTGCCTACAGGTTTAACGCAAAAGAAGTCTTTGTAAGGCGCGACGAAAAAACTGGTGATGTCATTCTGTCAGCACGCCCTGATGATTGGCACAGTTTGTTCAGCGCCCTCGACGGGTTGGTTGTACCTGATGACTTCTTGACAGACAGGAAACAAGCAAACATATCCACAACAAGAGACCTGCTTGCAGACGTTGATGTTTCATGACAAATATGCCTGGAGCGACTTCGGATACCCGCAAGACGCCGGCAAGGGGTGCGCCTGAGTGTGCCCCGAAAATATTGTAAATCTCAGGGAGAACACACATCAAATTCATGCTCGATACGAATATCGTCAGCTTTCTGTTACGTAATAATGAACAGGTCAAAGCTCATCTCCGGCAACACAGACCACACGATATAGCCCTGTCGAGCATCACCAAAGCAGAACTGCTTTATGGTCTGGCAAAGCGCCCTGAAGCGAACAGACTGCATGATGCGGTTCAGACCTTGCTTCGCTCGTTTGAAATTTTACCTTGGAGCGCTGATAAAGCCGAACACTATGGCAGACTGCGTGCGGACATCGAAAAGAAGGGTATTTCACTCTCTGACCCGGACATGCTGATAGCCTCACAGGCCGTGGCCGAAGAGTTGACTTTGATAACTAATGACAGGGCGTTTGCAAAAGTTGTCGGTCTGAAAACAGCCGATTGGACAAGGTAAAAAAACTGTATTTATTTTCAATCTGGCGCCAAATATTCAATATTCAGGCGGGTTATTTTACCGGAATGGGTAACTCCGTTCCTTTTGTCACTGTGCGCAGGGCAAAGCTGGACCTGACCCGGGCGACGCCGGGTAATGATGTCAATTGTTCGTGGTGTATCCGTTCATAATCAGCGGCATCGGCCACGACGACCCGCAACAGGTAGTCATAATCTCCTGACATCAAATAACATTCCATGACTTCCGGCACACGGGCCACAGCCGCTTCGAAGGTATCCTGGTCTTCCCGACGCTGGCGGTTCAATGCGATTTCGACGAAGACATTGCCCGGCAACCCGACTGCAGCCTGATTGATCAACATGGCATAGCCGCCGATTACGCCAGCCTCTTCCAGCAATTTGACCCGGCGCAGGCAGGCCGATTCGGATAAATTGACCCGGTCTGCCAGCTTGACATTGCTGATACGGCCGTCAAGTTGCAACTCATGCAGGATAGCGCGATCTATTCTATCCAGAGATATCATTAATATATAATCTATTATTTTTGATAAAAATTAGAAGATAATTCGAATTATACATCATATTAACTAATATTTTGCAAAGAAATTCTGTTCTTCTTTTACTAAGATCAGGGCACTTGCAGCGTAACTTTAAACGGGCGGGAAACAGCATGCTTATCGGAGTGCCTAAAGAAACCAAAAACCATGAATATCGCGTGGGTCTGACACCGGCGAGTGTACGTGAACTGGTGCAGTCGGGGCATTTTGTAATGGTGCAAAGCAATGCCGGCAGCGGTATCGGCATGACGGATGCCGATTACCTCAGTGCGGGCGCCACGATTGTAGCGGCCGCGCGTCAAGTCTTTGCCGAAGCCGATTTGGTCGTCAAGGTAAAAGAGCCGCAACCCGATGAGTGCCGCCTCCTGCGGGCGGGCCAGGTCTTATTTACCTACCTGCATCTGGCGCCGGACCCGCAACAGACCCGCACTCTGCTGAACTCCGGTACGGCCGCTATTGCGTATGAAACGGTCACCGCAGCAGACCGATCCCTGCCTTTGCTGGCGCCCATGAGTGAAGTCGCGGGACGCCTGTCCGTACAGGCCGGAGCGCACTGTCTGGAAAAAGCACAAGGCGGCGCCGGCGTCTTGCTGGGTGGCGTGCCCGGCGTGGCGCCGGCCAAGGTACTGGTCATCGGGGGTGGCGTGGTAGGCGACAACGCCGCGGCCATGGCCCTGGGAATGGGCGCCGACGTGACACTGCTGGATTGCTCATTACCGCGCCTACGACAGCTTGACGCAGAATACGGCGGACGGGTCAAATGTGTTTATTCAACCCGGGAGAACATAGAGGAATACACGTTACAGTCCGACCTTGTCATTGGCGCTGTTCTCAAACCCGGCGCCATGGCGCCCAAATTATTGAGCAAAGCACTGGTTAACCGCATGAAGCCGGGCTCGGTCCTGGTTGACGTGGCAATTGATCAGGGTGGCTGTTTCGAGACTTCCCGGCCAACCACCCACCAGGCGCCCACTTATATCGTCAATGGCGTAGTGCATTACTGTGTGGCGAATATGCCCGGCGCAGTCCCGCGTACCTCGACGCTCGCCCTCAACAACGCCACACTGCCCTATATCACGGCACTGGCCAACAAGGGGCTCAAGCGGGCATTGGCGGATGATCCCGGCTTGCGTAACGGATTAAACGTATACCAGGGTCGCATTACCTGTGAAGCCGTAGCCAACGATCTTCATTACGACTACCTGCCGGCAGTTGAGGCGCTGGCTGCCTGAAATCAGCTCCATGTACACCGAATCAGTACATATGTTGCCCGCCGTTTATACTAAGGGTTGAGCCGGTAATAAACCCGGCTTCATCGCTGGTCAGGAACAGCACCCCGCGAGCAATTTCCTCGGCCTTACCCAAACGGCCGACCGGGATCCTGGCAATGATTTTTTCCAATACATGTTCCGGCACCGCCCGCACCATATCCGTATCGATATAGCCCGGCGCAATCGCGTTGACCGTGACTCCTTTCCCTGCGCCTTCCTGGGCCAGGGCCTTGGTAAACCCGTGTATCCCCGATTTGGCCGCGGCGTAATTCACCTGCCCGTATTGGCCGGCCTGACCGTTTATGGATCCGATATTCACGATACGACCAAAACCGCGCCGGCGCATACCGTCAATCACACAACGGGACATATTGAAACAGGAACCCAGGTTGGTCTGGATCACCTTGTTCCACTGCTCAAAATCCATCTTGTGCATGGTGCCGTCCCGGGTGACGCCGGCATTATTGACCAACACATCAACCGGCCCCAGGTCTTCCTCAATCTGCGCAACGGCAGTACGGCATTCCTCAAAATCACTCACGTCGAATTTGTAAACGGCAATGCGCGTGACCTCATTAAATTTACCGGCCGCATCATCATTGCCCACATAGTTTGCCGCAACTTTGTACCCTGCCTCCTTCAAGCCGATTGAAACGGCGCCGCCGATCCCGCGCGTGCCACCCGTTACTACTGCTACTCTTCCCATCATTAACGTATCCTCCAAAAATACTGTAGGTCATGCCTGCAACAAACGCAGGCGACAAAAGAAATAAATGACAGATGATGCTTAAGTCGTTCCAAAAGCATATCCATGATCATGCCGTAATGCTGTTTCGGGAAACAACGAAAAAGCGTGGTGGAACTGAAGACACTGCTGCTTGTTAATATATCATATCTTTGCTGAAGTGTTCCAGTATCCGGGAAACCGATCTTTATTAACCCGGATATGGGGTTAGTAGTGCTATACTTTAACCATGAGCTTTACTGTTGAATCCGGGCTAGGTCTTAATGATTACTTGAGTCGTGTGGCGGTGTAATGAAACCTGGCTTATTTCAAATTGGTATGGCGCTGGCGTTTTTTTCCCTGGGATGTGCGTCTTATTCCCATGCCAAGGAAAATCCGGCAGACAGCAGCCCAAACAGCAGAGATACTCAAGCACAGGTTGATCTCTCTCAGTCCATAGCGGAATTCGAGCAGGAGATCCGGAAACGTGAGGCTGAACACGGCGTTTACGACCCTGCTACGGGTGAATACCTGTTATCAGTCGGACTGGTCTACCAGAATGACGGAAGACATGACGAAGCTGTCGAGGCATTCGCACGCGCCCTGCAGATCAAGCGGGTCAACGAGGGCCTGCAGAGTACCGGCCAGCTGCTTATTTTAGAGCAACTCATCAAAAGCAATATTGCCAGTGCCAACTGGGAGGAAGTGGATCGCAACTATCAGCAATTGTTATGGATACACAAGCGCAATTACGATGCCGGCGATCCTCGCCTGTTACCCGTCGTCGATATGGTCGGACGTTGGAAACTCAAGGCATACAAGGAAAACCTGCTGGACAGCAGCGCTTTAAGCACTATCGGCGAATCTGAAAAACTGTTCAGGGATACGATAAATATCCTGGAACGCCAGTATGGCGAAAATGACCCCAGGCTGATCAACCCGCTGTACGGCAGGGCTTTGACGAATTACCAGTATGCCATTGAAGTTGCTAATACCCCGCAGGACCAGTTTCACGGCGCCGGCAGTCCGACCCGGACCCAGGTAATATGCCGCACCGTTCCGACACCGAACGGCGGCGCCAGACGTATCTGCAACACTCTCAGGGTGCCTGATCCGAGCTATTACGCCACCCAGTCAAACAACAAGGACTTCGCCCTGGGCCAGCGTATCGTTGCAGTCGGCAAGGCATTGAAACAAATTGTGCAAATCCATGAAGCTCAACCGGACCTGCCGAAAGATTCTCATGCCAGAGCCCTGGTGCACCTGGGTGACTGGAATCTGCTGAGAGGAAAGAAAACGACAGCATACCAGAACTACAAATCCGCCTATCAGCTCCTGGCTGATAGTGGTGAACACCAGGAAGTAATCGAAGAATTATTCGGCAAGCCGCAGAATTTGCCGGCGCTGCGGCTGCCCTTACCCGAAGTCGATGACAAACTGGAAGAAGAAAAGACAACATCCGTCCTGGCGTCGTTTGACGTGTCCCGTTCCGGCCGTGCAAAAAATGTAGAGATACTCGAATCGGAACCGCCGGATGCCACCTCCGCCCGCAGAAAAGCCAAGAAAACTATCCGCGGGCGCATCTACCGGCCACGTTTTGAAAACGGCGAACCGGTGGCCACGGTAGGCAATAAAATCCGCATAATAGATTAACGCCGGCTCAACATTGAAAGGTCAGCACCTTTGTGCTACTTTGCAGTCTCACCTGGCCGTTGCCAATCGGGTTTGCGGTCCGGGTTACCCAGTAGACATGGGAGATTGCTTATGTGCGTAACTGTTGTCAGATTTACCCCGATAGAGAAAAGAACTGTCGAACAATATGCCGCGCTGCTGCGGCAAGTAATGCCTGTGTTTGCTAACGCGGCCGGGTTGAAGCGAAAATACTTCATCAAGACCGAACAGGGTTCCGCGGGTATTTATGAATGGGAATCGGAGCAACATGCCCGCGATTTTTACAATGACGCCTGGCGGGCGCAAATGGAAGAACTGGCGGGCGATTCTCTGACGCTGGAATACACGCATATCAACGCTATCCTGGACAACGTCTCCGGTAGCGTGGATTATCGTATCTGACTTGTTGTGAATGAGAAAAGGGGACAGGTTTGAAACCTGTCCCCTTTTCCTGCTTTCCGTGAGAAATAATCCTGCGCGGGGGTCAATCTTCCGTTCGCAGATGTTCAATATCTTCCGTGTCCGGCATCAGCACAAACTCCGGATAGGATTCAATCCCCAGTTCCGCCGAATCCTGACCGACTTCTTCAACAGCGGCTGATACCCGGACACCAACGGTCTTTTCGATGGCATACCACAGGAGCAATGAGGCCAGGAAGACAAACACTCCGACCGCAAGCACACCGGTGAGCTGCACCATAAAGTTACCGCCGGCTGCAATGCAGACCGCCAGAGTGCCCCAGACACCGGCAAACAGGTGAGCGGGGACTGCGCCGACCACATCGTCCACTTTCCATGATTCCAGGAGCTTCATACCGACCACACAGATAACGCCCCCGACAAAACCGATGATGACTGCCCAGTAATGCGCGACGATATCCGGTCCTGCGGTAATTGAGACCAGCCCGGCAATGGCCCCGTTCAGTCCGGCGAGCAGGTCAACCCGCCCCAACACCGGTCTTGACACGCTGATGGCCGCCATCACTCCTGCCGCTGCCGCCAGGTTGGTATTGACCAGCACGTTGCTCATTGCCACCGCATCGGCAGCACCGCCCAAGGCAAGTTGTGAACCACCGTTGAAGCCGAACCAACCGAGCCACAGGATAAACACGCCCAGGGTCACGATAGGGATGTTCGACGGCGGTGTGGACTTGACACTGCCGTCAGCGCGAAACTTGCCCAATCTTGGACCAATGATCAGGGCGCCAGCCAGTGCGGCCCAGCCGCCGGTAGAATGGACAATAGTGGAACCGGCAAAATCCTGGAAACCCATCTCGTTGAGCCAGCCTCCGCCCCAGGTCCAGGCCCCGACGAGAGGATAAATGATAGCGGCAAGAAAAATAGTGAAAATAAAGAACGACCAGAGTTTTACCCGTTCAGCCATCGTGCCGGAAATGATGGATGCCGTGGTCGCTACGAACACCATCTGGAAGAACCAATCGGACATCACCGAATAGCCATTCTCGATCACTGCGGCTTTTGCCTCCTCATCACCGGACAGCAAAGCCAGCTCCTCCGCCGATGGGCCGTACAGCAAGGTAAAGGAACCAATCCACCCGGAAACATCGGTATACATGAGATTGTAACCGACGAAGTAGTACATGAGGCCGGCGATGGAATAAAGCCCGATATTCTTCAGGCAGATAACCGAGGCATTCTTGGTGCGCACCGAACCCGATTCGAGCATGGTGAACCCGGCGCACATCCACATCACCAGCGCACCCCAGATAAGGAATGAAAAAGTATTGAAAACGAACTGTGTCTCCTGTTCCACTGCGGCATTCGCGCAAGATGCGGCTACCAGGAGAATAAATCCTGCCAGGAGTCTTTCGGGTAGCGTGAGGCGACGAATGGAGGGAATGGCACTGTTACAATTCATGGGAACTGCTCCTCGATATTATTCTTGGAATGGCTCAGGACTTTATGATAAAAACCTGTCAAGCGCAAGAAAATTATGGTTGGCCCACCGGCACTTGGGCGCCGGCAACTCCACCAGTTAACCGATGAACCCGGTACTGTGATCCATTGGCGGTTAGCCGCTCAGCAAGGTATTCACGATGGAATACATGAACCCCATCAATGGATGCAGGATTTTCCCCAGAACCCCGGTAAATAACAGGACAATGAGAATTGGCAGACCCCAGCGTTCCAGTAAGTTGTACTTGTGCGCCGCAGTGGGTGACAGGAAAGCGGTTACGATGCGGCTGCCGTCCAGAGGAGGCAAAGGCAACAGGTTGAGAGCGATCAAGACAATGTTGATGATGATCCCTACCTTGGCCATTTCAATCAACAGGCCCTGCGGATAAGAAACAGCACTGCCTGACGTAAACAGGACCGACAGCAACAACGTCCATA
>JAAXHV010000036.1 GCA_012270695.1 Gammaproteobacteria bacterium
AATGCGGGGACGGAATTCAATTCCGTCCCCTGTGCATATTGGCTCCCCGGGACGGGCTCGAACCGCCGACCTAGTGATTAACAGTCACCCGCTCTACCAACTGAGCTACCGGGGAATTGCTGTTGAAGATCCGTCATGCTATGGTGTGCCATAGCAAGCCCATCATACAACTCCTATCCTTTTTGTGTCCTGGCCACCACGTCCTGGGAGGGAAGCGCTCTTCCCTGAAGCAGGGTTTCAACGTGCGTAACCCGATCAGTTAATGCTTGCAAGCCTCGCCCGAATTTGTCCATCTTCATGCGTAGGCCATTTATTTCCGTGCGCAGGCCATCTATTTCCGTGCGNNTATTTCCGTGCGCAGAACTCCTATCTCTGCCCGGTTATTACTCACCTCTTCACGGATATCATGCATATCCCCGCGCATGTCGCGCATATCCGAGCGTATATCGCGCATATTCTCGCGCATGTCCGCACGCATATTGCCGATACTGTTGACTATCAGGGCAGCCAAAGCAATCCCGACTGTAATTATGGTCAAAATCACTTTCATCGTCTCTGACATATTGTTACCTCCTTATCTCTTCCAGAGTTCACAAGCGGATTGGTAGATATATCCCAATTATACCATACTATTAACTCAACGCACGTCTTAATCGTCCTATCGCTGTCTCCAGGTTTTCCATACTGGTGGCGTAGGACAGGCGCATGTAACCTTTTGCCCCGAAGGCTGACCCCGGCACCAGGGCAACCTCCGCCTGCTCCAGCAGGTACTCGCCCAGCTCTATGTCGTTATTGATACCGTCCAGCCTGTCAATGACGCCTTGCATATTGGGAAAGCTGTAAAGTGTGCCGTCGGCTGCAGCACATTCCACGCCGTCGATGCTGTTCAGACCTGCATGGACTAAATCATGACGCTGTTTGAAGATTACCGTACTCTCGCTGATGTAGCTCTGGTCACCGTTCAACGCGGCCAAGGCGGCGTACTGTGAGACGGAAGAAGGATTGGAGGTACTTTGCGACTGGATCTTCTGCGCCGCTTTCACCAGGGATAACGGTCCGCCCAGGTAGCCGATGCGCCAGCCGGTCATGGAGTAGGCCTTGGATACCCCGTTGACCACAACCGTCCTGTCGTTCAGTTCCGGGCAAACGTTGAGGATGTTCTTGAAACCGTCCTGGCCCCAGAGGATGTGTTCGTAGATATCGTCCGTCAGAATGATAATCTCCGGGTGCTCAACCAGCAGCGCCGCGAGATCCGCCAATTCCGTCTCGGAATAACTGACTCCGGTCGGATTGGACGGACTGTTGATAAGGAGCAAGCGTGTCTCGTCGGTGATGAACCTGCCCAGTTGCTTGCGGGTGATTTTGAAACAGTTGTTGATACCGGTCCTGATCACCACGGGTTCCGCCCCTGCCAGTTTTACCATGTCCGGATAGGAAACCCAGTAAGGCGACGGAATAATCACCTCATCACCGGGGTTGAGAAATGCCTGCATGATGTTGTAGATGCTGTGTTTTGCCCCGCAGGAGACGAGGATCTGTTCCGCTTCGTATACAAGGTCATTTTCACGCCTGAACTTGTCTGCCACTGCCTGTTTGAGTTCAGGCATGCCACCTGCCGCGGTATATTTTGTCTTGCCGTCGCGGATAGCCTTAATTGCGGCTTCCTTGATATGCACGGGGGTGTCAAAATCGGGCTCGCCTGCACTCAGGGCAATAATATCCCGGCCTGCTGCTCTTAACTCCGCTGCCTTGGCAGTGACGGCAAGGGTCGGTGAAGGTTTAATACTTGCGGCGCGGTTTGCTACTCTGGTTTCCAAGGCGTTATCCTCTTTTTAAAACTCTGTCTTATGTAATACAGGCCGTGTAATATAGCAAACAGAATGGGAACAGGAAAAGAACTCAAATTACAAGCTGATTTTTCTCCCGCGGGCGATCAACCAGAGGCTATTACGCAATTATACCATTCGATCCAAAACGGGATTGCACAACAAACCCTGCTGGGCGTAACGGGTTCCGGCAAGACCTTCACCATTGCCAACCTGATCGAGAAATTACAGCGCCCCACGCTGATTCTAGCGCATAACAAGACCCTGGCGGCACAGTTGTACGGAGAGATGAGGGAATTTTTTCCCGATAATGCCGTGGAATACTTTGTTTCCTATTACGATTATTACCAGCCGGAGGCCTATGTCCCCTCCACCGATACGTACATAGAAAAAGACGCATCCATCAACGAGCATATAGAACAGATGCGTTTGTCCGCCACCAAAGCCTTGCTGGAACGCCCGGATACCATCATCGTTGCCACCGTATCCGCCATATACGGTCTGGGAGACCCCCAGGCCTACCTGAAAATGGTATTGCACCTGGACCGGGGTGAGAGAATGGAACAGCGATTTATCCTGCGCCGGCTTGCCGAGATGCAGTATACCCGTAACGAGGTGGAACTGCATCGCGCCACTTACCGGGTCCGGGGCGACATTATCGATGTTTATCCGGCTGAATCCGAGCGCGATGGAATACGGATCGAGTTATTTGATGATGAGATTGAGTCTATTTCGATCTTTGANNCCGCTGACCGGGGTGATCCATAAACAGGTCCCGCGCATCACCATACATCCCAAGACCCATTACGTCACCGAGCGTCAGATTGTCCTGGATGCCATTGAAGCCATCAAGGAGGAACTGGCTGTACGCCTGGAGCAATTTCGCCAGGCCAATAAGCTGGTCGAATTACAACGCCTGGAGCAGCGTACCCGGTTTGACCTGGAGATGATGATGGAAATCGGTTATTGCACCGGGATTGAAAACTACTCCCGTCACCTGTCCGGCAGGAGGCCCGGCGAACCGCCACCGACCCTGTTTGATTACCTGCCCTACAATGCCCTGCTGGTAGTGGATGAAAGCCACGCGACCATACCCCAGTTGGGCGCCATGTACCGCGGGGATCGTTCGCGCAAAGAAAACCTGGTGGAGTACGGCTTCCGCCTACCCTGCGCCTTGGACAATCGGCCGTTGCGTTTTGATGAGTTTGAGCAACTGTCGCCACAAACGATTTTTGTCTCGGCGACGCCGGGTCCTTATGAACGTGACCGCTCCGATGAGATCATAGAGCAGGTCGTTCGCCCTACGGGGTTGGTCGACCCGGAAGTGGAAATACGTCCGGTTGCCAGCCAGGTGGACGACCTGTTATCGGAAATCCATATACGCGAACAGCGTAACGACCGGGTGCTGGTCACTACCCTGACCAAGCGTATGGCGGAAGACCTGACCGACTACCTGGCTGAACACGGTGTCAAGGTGCGCTACCTGCACTCCGACATAGATACGGTGGAGCGGGTCGAGATCATCCGTGACCTGCGCTTGGGTGTGTTTGACGTACTGGTCGGCAT
>JAAXHV010000037.1 GCA_012270695.1 Gammaproteobacteria bacterium
GTGATTGAGATCCCCACGTCGGACAGGTCCTGCTCACGTTTCTGTGCGGTAACGATAATTTCCTCAAGGACCTGGGGACTGGCCGGACCCGACAGCGCGAGACAGAGTAAGGTGATCAGGCCGGAAGCAGTGCGCACGTGTCTTGACATGGGATATGTTCTCCTCAGACTGGCATCGACAGGGTTGATGTTGTTATTATCGCAGCAATATATTATTTTTGATATGAAAAAACAACAGCCAAGCCGCCCAGAACTTGTCAAGACCCGTGATTAGCCGCCGCCGATTTCTTCAGTTGACTACTGGCCTGACTATTGGTTTCACCCTCGGGACCACTCCGGGTTGTGGTAATCCCGGTTCAAGTCTGCGTACTGCAGGACGTGATGGCTTTAAACCCAACGCCTGGGTCAATATTGCCGGTAACGGGATAGTCACGATTTTTTCACCTGTCGACGAATTAGGTCAGGGTTCGACAACCGCGCTGCCACTGATATTCGCCGAGGAACTGGATGTTGTCTGGGACGACGTGCGTATCGAAATGTCGCCGTCGGAGCCGGAGATTTACGGCAACCCGGGATTTTTCGGGTTGATCTACACGGCTGCAAGTACGGCCGTATCCGGTTATTACCAGCAGTTGCGCTATTTCGGCGCCCAGACGCGCCATATATTGCTGCAGAACGCGGCGCAGAAATGGCAGGTTCCCATGACCGGGTTGATTACCGAGCCCAGCCTTGTAGTGCATAAAGACTCCGGACGCAAAATGACTTATGGCGAGATTGCCCGCTTTGGAACGTTGCCGGAGGACGAACCTGGTATCGAGTCGGTGAGCCTGAAAGACCCGGCGGATTTTCGTTTGATAGGACACTCCATCCCGCGTCGCGATATACCCGACAAAGTAGCGGGGGCATCCAACTATGCCATCAATGAACGGTTGCCGGGCATGATCTACGCCACTGCTGTGCGTGCTCCTGTCATGGGCGCCGGGCCTGTGACTGTGGATGACGCAGCGGCTCGCGGCGCCACCGGCGTGAGGGCCATATACAAGCGTGAGCGCAGTGTCGTGATAGCGGCTGACAGCACCGCTGCCGCGCTCAAGGCCAGACGCCGATTACAGGTTGACTGGACAGCGGTTGGGGAGGTTGATGATTTTGACAGCGATAAGGCTGTCAGACAGCATAGCGAGCTTGCCCGTGACCTGTCCCGAAAAGGGGAGATATGGAACCAGCAAGGTGACGTGAAACCGGTTTTTAATGCTGCAGACGTGGTTATCGAGAGAGCTTACCAGTCTGATTACGTGTATCACGCCCAGTTGGAGCCCCTTAATTCGGTCGTCTGGGTAAAGGATAACGGTGTTGACGTCGAAGCCTGGGTCGGAACCCAGGCGCCCGTGTATACGATTAAGGCTATCGCTGAAACTGCGGGCGTGGAGGAAAGCCGGGTCAAGCTGCACCGCGCCATGCTGGGTGGCGGTTTTGGCCGGCGCAGCATCAGCGAGATGGATTTTGTCGATGACGCGGCCTGGTTGTCGAAACAGACGGGCAGGCCGGTCAAGCTCACCTGGAGCCGTGAGGATGATATCGCCGCGGGCTGGTTCAAGCCCGCTACCGGTCAGTTTCTGCGGGCCTGCATTGATAAGCAGGGAAATATCGATGCCTGGCACCACCGGGTTGCCGTACAGGAACCGCTGACCACCGCAGAACCTGCCATCTATGAATCCGTCGGCCGGCGGCCGGTGATTTCCATGCCGGGCACCGATCACCTGGAATATGGCTTCCCCCACCAGTTGGTGGAACACCTGCCGGTTGAGCCCGGCATCAGGACTTTTTCGGTCATGGCCGTTGGCTTTACGCCCAATAAATTTGCGGTGGAATCGTTTATGGATGAGATCGCCACCCAACAAAATACTGACGCACTGGATTTCAGGATGCGGCATTTAAAAACGTCACCAAGAGCGCAGCGCGTGCTTGATGCGGTTGCGACCCTGTCCGCCTGGTCCGCTCCCAGGGAAAATGACCACGAACTGGGCCTCGCGTTTGCCGAATATCACCATACGCTCATCGCCGGTGTGGTTGATATGTCACTTGAGCAGGGCCGGATCAAGGTACACGATGTCTGGGTGGCTATTGACCCCGGCGTTGCCGTACAACCCGACAACATACGCGCGCAGGTGATGGGTGCAGTAGTTTACGGCCTGGGCAATGCGCTGACGGAACGCATCACGTTCAAGCATGGGCGGGTACAACAGTCTAACTTCAATGATTACACGTTGCCAGCCATGGCTGACACGCCACGGATCCGGATCGAACTGCTGCCCGGGGGAGATGAGCCCACCGCCGTGGGACAAACCGGCGCTGTCCTGGTGGCGCCGGCGATAGTCAATGCATTTGCCCGGTTAACGGGCAAGCGTTTGCGCCACATGCCGTTTACCCGGGAGCGTGTCAGCAGCGTATAATAGAGGATATTGTTGTTTGTATCGTCTTTAACTATTGACTTGATTTATTGGCAATACAAACAGGATGGATAAAAAGATAGATATAAATTATGTGTATATATCCTTCAGGAACGCATTGATCCGTTCTATTTCGCATATTGTCCCGCCTAAGGACATTGAGGACATAGTGCAGGAAACCTATGTCAAAGTCTGTCAGGTTGAAAGAAAAGAGGATATAAAATACCCATATTCTTTTCTGCTCAGAACGGCAAAGAACCTGGCGCTTGATTACGCGAAGCGTGCAGATGTCAGGTTAAATCAACCCCTGGATGAAGAGATGGTGGAAGAGGGGGGCCAGGTAGGAGCAGCTCGTGATGATACCTATGTAAAAACCACTACAAATGAAGAATTTGCGCAATTTTGTGAAGCTGTCCGATGGTTACCGGCGCAGTGCAGGCGAGCGTTTATTTTAAAGAAAGTTTACGGTTATACACAAAGGGAAATTTCCGAATATATGGGAATCAGTGAAAGTACAGTTGAAAAACATATTGCGAATGGAATTAAACGTTGTACTTACTATATCGCATACGTTTCCAGATCAACTCAAAACCATGAGACTGTCCCCTCGAGGATAATCATGGAGGCAAGAAATGAATAAAATCCACCAATTTCCAGACGTCGATAAAACCCATGACCAGGCCAGCCTGTGGATAGCCAGACTGGATAAGGGGCTGACTGCTGAAGAACGCAGTGAGTTAACACAGTGGCTTGGCGAAAATGATGAGAACAGCCGGGTTTTGTTCCGTATGGCAGAAACGTGGGACAAAATGGATTCACTCTCCAGGTTGCAGGATATATTCCCACATGTCTCACCGCCGGAAAGTCTCAATAATCGATTTGGCCTGGCTTTTGCTTCAGCGGCATTTGCGGCTGTCGTTCTCGTATTGGCAGTATATTTGAACCTGATTGGGGGTGATAATAAATTTCCAAGTGAAAGCGCCGCGAACAAGGTTGTTCAGGAAATAAAAAATTACGAAGAAGTTTATGAGACTTCGGTAGGTGAGTATTCCTCAGTCAATTTGCCTGACGGTACGGAAGTGGTACTGAACACCAATAGTCATATACAGGTAAATTACACAACCAATGAACGTTATATCATTCTGGACCGTGGTGAAGCACATTTCAAAGTTGCCAAAGATAGTGTAAGACCGTTGGCTGTGCAGGCTGGCGCTAAGATATTTCAAGCGGCAGGCACTGCCTTTAACATTGAAATACGGCGCGATAATGAAGTGGAACTCATTGTCACGGAGGGAAGAGTGGTCATCCATGACAAGCCTCTGCATATAAATCCGGCGATGCCGTTTATCCCGATAAAGGGCTCACATGAATTGCCGGTCATATCCGGAGGGGAGTCCGCGATTTTGAGTTCGACCGATACACGTGTCAGGAAGATCAATCCGGAAGAGGTTGCCATCGATTTATCCTGGCAGGAAGGGAACCTGGTATTTGATGGAGAAACTCTGGAAGAAGCAATCCTTGAGATCAGCAGGTATACTTCGGTGGAGTTCGAAATACTGGATGACAAAATCAAGACTATACGTGTTGTCGGTTTATTCAAGGCAGGTGATATCAACGGACTCATTATAAGCTTGCGTGATAATTTCCAGATTTCTGCTCGTAGAGTAGGCACGGAGCGCATATTGTTAACTGCAAGATAGCGTTATTTTGCTAATGTCTCTGCTTAATACTACCAATCAATAAAAATGTCTTTATGTCCATGGGGGAAAACTTGCCCTGAATCGTCTCCGTACATGTACAGGAAGGTTCCTTGTGTGCGGGGATGGCGATTTGACATGCTTGCCCGGTATTGTTTTTAGCTGGGCATTATATTTTTCATCAATGCTGGCCACCCAATACGCTGTGGCTGGCGAAAAAGTGTATTTCGATATCCCCTCGCAACGGGCGGCTGTTTCCCTTACAGCTTTTGCTAACCAGGCCGGTTTAACGCTGATTGTCCCTTATGACATAGTCAGCGAAAAGAAGACGAACCGGCTTGTGGGTGAGTACCAGGTAGAAGAAGCAATCAAAATTCTTCTCGATAGAACTGGCTTAAACGCAATAGTGGGTAAGGATAACCAGTTGAAAATTACCGTAAATCAGATCTCAGGGGAGCAAGATAATATGAAAAACGAACCAGTAAAAGCAGTCGGACTACTCGCTTTCATGACATCGCTTCTGGCGGCTTCACCCGCAAGCGCGCAAGAACCGGCAAGCAGGTCGAGTGTATTGGAAGAAATTGTCGTGACCGCACAAAAGCGTGAACAAAGCCTGCAGGATGTGGGTATTTCGGTAACTGCGTTTTCCGGTGAACAACTTGCCGGGCTTGGTTTGAATAACAGCAATGAGCTGGTCTATTTCACGCCAGGACTGACTCTTCAAAACGTCGGTGGGGAGGGCAATATCACCTCACTATCATTGCGTGGCATAGGCCAAGGTGATTTTAATGACCACCAGGAATCACCCGTCGCTATTTATAACGACGAAGTTTATAACGCCTATATGGGCGCGACGAACACGGTGCTGTTTGACCTTGAACGCGTTGAAATATTGCGTGGGCCACAGGGCACCTTGTTTGGAAGGAATGCGACAGGCGGCCTGATTCACTATATCTCACAAAAGCCCACTGAAGAGGTTGAGGGCTATGGTGATTTATCGATTGCTGAACACAGCCATGTCCGTTTCGAGGGCGCCGTTGGTGGCGGCATAACTGATACCGTGTTTGCCCGTGTTTCAGGTTTCGTAAACAAACATGATGAGTATGTTGATAATTTGGCCGGGCCCGACGGTAACGAAGCCGATACCTGGGCAATCAGGGGACAATTGGATTTTCAGCCGACAGACAAATTGAGCGTGCTCTTGAAAGCCGAATATTACGAGACTGATATCAGCCATTGGCATTATGAAACAGTGCCGGCATTTACAGACCCGACTGACGGTTTTGCCAAACGAGTCCCGGCAAACCAGAATATGTGGGCGGGCATTTTTGGTTCTTCCTGTAATGGTTGTGATGCCTTTGGTTTTAATGAAGCGGCAGATGGCGACCCTGAAACTGTTAATATGGATGCTGTCGAACATGCGGTCGCAGCGCGTGGAGAATCACCGGGCGGCCTGAAACGTGACGGTATCCTGGGTTCCGTGACCATAAACTGGGAATGGGACAATGGTATGACTTTCACCTCAATCACGGGCTATAGCGAGCACAACAAATTCTTTAACCAGGATTCCGATGGGAATCCTTTCCCACTCGTTACATTTGGCACCGATACCAACGCACAACAGTTCAGCCAGGAATTACGACTGGCCGGTGAAACAGATAAAATGCGCTGGGTTACGGGTTTCTATTATTTCGAGTATGACTCGGATATTGTCCTGGATGTAGGTTTTTTTGCCCCCAGCGCATTCTTTACCGATCAAGAGGTGTTTACTAAAAACTGGAGTATTTTTGGACAAGTTGAATATGACTTTGCGCCGGATTGGACGGTTATTGCCGGGCTTCGTTACCTGGATGAAGAAAAGGAAATGGACGCAAGCGGAAGTATTGCAGGATTTATTGCCGGCCTTGCCATACCCCGTCTTGCCGGTTCATTCAATACTGAACTTTCACCTTATGCAAAAGTCGAAGAAGACGATATCGCCGGCAAATTTCAGCTCAACTGGCGCATCAATGATAACACGCTTCTCTATGCTGGCGTGTCAAGAGGGGTAAAGGCTGGCGGATTTAATGGCGTCTTCGGACTTCCCGGCGCCTTCTGGAACATACCGTACAAGCGTGAAAAACCCATTACCTATGAAGCGGGATTCAAGACAACGTTGCTTGATGGCCGAGCCCGATGGAATACCTCATTCTATTACTATGACTACCAGGCATTTCAAGCCTTTGCCTACCTGGCGCTTTCTCAACAGGTGTTTAACACACAAGCGGAGGTATACGGCTTCGATACCGGATTGCGGGTTACGCCGGTCGATGGATTGGACCTCATGCTGGGTCTGAATGTCATGGATGCGGAAGCAGAAAACGTGGGTAACTCGGGAGGTTACGTGGCAAATCGTGACCTGCCGAATTCACCTACGGTACAACTTAATGGTGTGGCGCGCTACAGTTGGCCTGCATGGAATGGCGGCACCATGGCCGTACAGGGTGATTTTAATCACCAAAGTAAAAATCACTTCCAGATTTTCAATGATCCGGTAGGCACGATTAGTGGCTATGTCGTTGGTAATGCCCGTTTGTCGTACACCAGCAGCGGTGAACGCTGGAGCGCTGCAATCTTTGTCAAGAACATAGGCGACAAAGAATATGTTACTTCAATTGCCAATAATTCCAGTTTTGGGTTGATGCAGTATTTCTATGCGCGCCCGCGTTGGGTGGGCGGTCAGATAATTTATCACTGGAATTAGGGAACCTCTCACAAGTCCAGAATGGACTTGTTCAGAGCTTTTCTGGATTAGGGATTAATGCCAGAGTACGCGCAGGAGTTTTGTCGCTTCGGCGAGGCTCTCCAGGTTGTGCACGGGTAGAAAGTGGTCAAGAAAGGGCAGGGCCGTTTGCATCCCCTTACACAGGGGTTGGTAGTTGGCGTTGCCCAGCAACGGGTTCAGCCAGATGATCTTGTTGACGCGCCGCCGCAGCTGTTCCATCTCGTTACGCATTAAATCAGCGTCTCCCTGGTCCCAGCCGTCACTGAGGATCACGGCAATGGTATGGGAACTCAGCATCTGGTG
>JAAXHV010000038.1:0-5732 GCA_012270695.1 Gammaproteobacteria bacterium
GAAAATCTTGTTGAAGACGTGATAAACGAATATGTATCGGTTGATGAAGCCAGGAAATTATATGGCGTCATCATCGATGGGGAAACCTTGCAGGTGGACCAGGCAGCCACCGAAAATGAACGGGGAACGATGCGTAAACAACGTCTGAACATGGCGCAAGCGCCAAAACTGACAAACGGTAAAGCTGCAAACAGCGGCGCTGAACTGATGAACTGGGCCGGGGTGATATCCTTGCACGTGGACGCTGCGGGTGCTCGTTACTGGCAATGCAAAAAATGCGAGCATGTTCTGGGTGATGCGAGTGCTGACTGGAAGGACTACACGGCGACCTATCACGCGCCGATGCGGCGCGGCCAACCCGAGGCGTTTGCATCGGCTACCGAAGAGTTTCACCTGCGCGAATGTTACTGCCCGAATTGCGGCGGATTATTCGAGGTATTGAATCTCGGCATAGATGACAAGGACGTAGCGACATTCAAGTACCTCAAATGACAAATCGTCAGGACAGACGATTTGCACGGCGTAGCCGCCCGCAGGGTTGTGCCCAGGGATGGGCACAATGAGCGCCGAACGGAAGTCAACGTTATCCCCGGAAGCAATCGCTATAGGCAAACGCATAAAGGGATTGCGGGATTTCCTCGCGCTGCTGGACGAAAACGGCCAACTGGCGGTATGGGAGGAAGAAGTCCTGCCTGAGCCGGATATCCGCAATATCTCCTTTGCCGCGGGCCGCGATGCAATGAACGGGCCGGCAGTGTTGCTCAACAACATCAAAGGGTACCCCGACAAACAGGTCGTGGTAGGCGTACACGGCAGTTTTACCAACCTGGCTTTGTTAGTGGGACAGCCGAAGGGCACGTCGGTAAAGGAGTTGTTCTATGAAATGGTCAACCGCTGGGGCAGTGATGAACCGTTAATCGACCGGGTATCCCCGGCACGGGCGCCGGTGCATGGCAACCGGGTCGAGGACGCTGTCAACCTGTACGAGCTGTTGCCCCTGTACCGTATCAACGAGTATGACGGCGGTTTCTATATTGACAAGTCCAACGTGGTAAGCCGGGACCCGTCGGACCCGGACGACTTCGGCAAGCAGAATGTGGGCATATACCGTATCCAGGTGCATGGCCCGGATATCTTCAGCCTGGATTCCGTCCCATCCCATGACATGGGCCAGCACATCCGCATCGCCGAACAGGAGAATGCCGCGCTTAACATAGCCGTCATGATCGGCAACCATCCTGCCATGGCCATGTTTGCGGCCACGCCGGTGAACTACGATGAATCGGAATATGCGTATGCCTCACAGATGATGGGTGCGCCGCTGCAGTTGACCAAATCCGGCAACGGGCTGGACATCCTGGCCAACTCGGAGATGGTCATTGAAGCCAGGATGATCAATAACGAGCGTATCCTTGAGGGGCCGTTTGGCGAGTTCCCTGGTACTTACAGCGGTGTGCGCCGGCTGAACGTATTCAAGGTGACAGCCGTATCTTTCCGGGACGCTCCGATTTTCGAGAGTTTATACATCGGCAGTAAAAGCTGGACAGAGCACGACACGCTGGTGGGCATCAATGTCTGTGCGACGGTTTATAATCAATTGAAACCGAGTTTCCCTGAAATCGTCGCCGTTAACGCTTTATACCAGGACGGGATGACTGCAGTCATTGCCGTGAAAAACCGCTTTGCCGGTTTTGCAAAGTCTGTTGCCTTGCGCGCGCTGGGCTCACCTCACGGGCTGATGTTTTTGAAAAATCTTATTATGGTCGATAGCGACATAGACCCGTTTGATATAAATCAGGTAATCTGGTCATTGTCTAATCGCACCCGGGCTGATGATATTGTCATACTACCGAATATGCCGCTCTGCGATGCGGACCCATCAGCGGAGATAGGCGGCAAAGGCCACCGGTTGATTATCGACGCCACTGCTTATATGCCGCCTGACAAGATCTCCGTGAATAATAACCTGGTTGAATCACCGACCGGTGCAGTTGTAGATGAGCTGGAAAGAATTATTAATGAGCTGCGAAAAAAGTAACGCTTATAATATTACCTCTGAGGCGCAGGTCATTAAAGCGCAGCCAAAGAAGCGCAGGGGAGGCGGTAAGTAAAGATGGGTAACGTCGAACGCGTCGATAAGACACTGGCCATCAATGACATGGTGTACTACGTGCGGAAAGATCCCGTGCTGCGTGAGCGCTGGGTAAATGATCTGGAAGTATTAACCAGGGAATTCGGCTGCACCCGGGAAGAATATGAAGCGTTAAAAGGGGAGCCGGATCCAAAACAATTGATGGATATGGGTGTGCATCAATACCTTGTTCCTCATATCCTGCGTTTGACTTATGGCACAACCAATATGACCAATTCGCATCCGGCGCTGACTACCTACCAGAAGGTCTTCCCAAGGGAATCCAAGGAAGTACTGGGAAATACAAAATGGGAAATAAACAATGGCTGAAATCGTCGCGGCAGTGGCAGCTACACATACACCTGGCTTATTAGGCTGGTTTGAAGATGCACCTGAGGAACAACAGCAAACCGCGAAGGATGCATTTCAAAAGATACGAGAGCATCTCGCGGAGAAAAAACCCGACGTGATGATCATCTTTGCCAATGATCATCTGCTCAACTGGCCGCTGAGTAACACCCCCGAATACACTGTCGGTATTGCTGATAAACATTCCGGTCCGGCTGACTGGTATATGCCCTGGTTGTCACAGAAAAAAAAATATCACGTCCCGGGCAGCCCCGGGCTGGCACGGCATATTGTCAATGAAAGCGCCAGACACGGATTACAACTGGCCTACATTCGCGAAGACATGCAGTTTGATGACGGGATCTCTGTTCCGACAAAGTGGCTGAATCCGAATATGGATATCCCCATCATTCCAATCACGATGAACTGTACGGTGCCACCGATTCCGGCGCCTCCCCGCGCTTACGCTGTAGGCAAAATCATTTGTGATGTATTAAAAGCTTATCCGGGAGATGAACGCATAGCCTTAATCGGTTCCGGGGGGTTATCGCACGAACCGGGAGGACCTCGCTATTTTTATCTTGATGAAGAGTTCGATCGCTGGTTCCTGGATAGCCTCGCCGCAGGTGACCATGAACAAATTCTGCGCGAATGTACCCTTGAAAGGCTGGAACAGGCGGGCTCCGGCGGGACGGCGGAATTGATCGCCTGGTTTGTTGTACTGGCTGCCACTCAAGGCCCGGCTGAGATACTTGGTTATGAACTGTCCTACGCCTGGCGTTGTGCTTCCGGCTGGGTTATCTGGCCCGATCTTGCTCACCAGATTCATGACGAAGCTTCATAAACTGGACGACAGTCTCCTCCACTACGCCTGGGACAATTCGGTTGCGCCGCGTTTGACCATTGATCCGGGTGATACCGTTGTGTTTGCTACGCGGGATGCGGCTGATCATTATTATACGAAGGACTCAACATCACAAAATGTTGAGGAAAAGGGGGCGCTCATCGGTCATCCGCTCACGGGACCGGTTTTCATCCGGGACGCCCAACCCGGCGATACATTAATTCTAGATGTCATTGATGTAGTACCTTCCCTGGATTTCGGCTGGACGGCTATCCGGCCTGGAAAAGGATTGCTTCCTCAGGAAGAATTTCCGAATTGTTTTCTACAGATATGGGACCTGTCCGATGGCAAGATAGCCCGGATGAAGCAACGCGATGATATCGCCATCCCGATTGCAGCATTTCCGGGCATTTTGGGCGTTGCGCTGGATGAGGCAGGAGAACACAGTACCATTCCTCCACGCAAGAATGGCGGCAATATGGACATTCGGCACTTATCCAAAGGAACAACGGTGTTTTTGCCGGTTTGGGTTGAAGGCGCCCTGTTCAGTGTGGGTGATGCCCATGCGGCTCAGGGCGATGGAGAAGTTTGTATCACAGCTATCGAAATGTCGGCAACGGTGACATTAAAAATAGATTTGAAAAAAGGTGATGCAATCGCAGAACCCCGCTTCAGGATGCACGAGCCGCTCTGCACGGCGACTAATACCGGCACACACTATGCCACTACTGCACATGGCCCGGACCTGTACGAATGTTCACAGCGTGCCGTACGCTACATGATTGAACATATAGTAAAGGAAAGAGGATTGAACCGGGAAGAGGCTTATGTCCTCTGTTCAGTCTGCGTTGACTTGAAAATCAGTGAAATCGTCGATAGTCCTAATTGGATTGTGTCTGCCTTTCTGCCTGAGATGGTGTTTGTTTGAGGTTATTTTCCCTTTACAAGCCGAAGTCCCGTAGCCTTATAGATTGCCAATAACTAATCCACCTTTGACTACACAGGAGACTACCATGATCTCAGAACAGGAACTGGCAGAACTCTCTTTTGCCGATGCGCCGAAGATGATAACCGGCAGTGTCCCCGGCCCAAAAGCCGCTGAAGTGCTTGCCGAAGCGCGGGAACACGAATCCATGACCCGGGGCGCCGGTGGCTTTCCCCTGGTGTTTGATGTCGGCAAGGGGGTCACGGTCAAGGACCCCGACGGCAACCTCTACATCGATGTTTCCGCCGGTGTCGGTGTCAACAGTGTCGGCCGCTCCCACCCCCGAGTCATCAAGGCTATGGAAGAACAATCGAAGGTTCTCATGCACGGCTCGGACTGCAGCAGCACCAGGCGCGGTGAACTAGCGAAGAAGATCGCTTCCATCGCCCCGCCGGGTCTCAGGAACGACTGTATAACCTATTTCACCCAGAGCGGTAGC
The DNA here is from genome assembly GCA_012270695.1 of Gammaproteobacteria bacterium. Classification (GTDB taxonomy): domain Bacteria; phylum Pseudomonadota; class Gammaproteobacteria; order Eutrophobiales; family Eutrophobiaceae; genus JAAXHV01. Next base: position 4,748 of record JAAXHV010000038.1, read on the forward strand.
GGCGCCCTGGAATGTGCCATCAAATTTGCCCGCACCGTGACCGGCCGCAACCAGATATTGGCTTTTCACGGCGCTTATCACGGTGTCTGGGCGGCTTCCAACGCCCTCACTACCGGCGACCAGTACCGCAAGGGTTATGGGCCGTTTATGGGTGGCGTCATCCATGCGCCTTACCCCTACGCCTACCGTTTTCCTTTGCCCCTGGGGGATAAGTCCTGCGAGGAAGTTTGCGGTGACTATGTGGATTACCTGCTGAATACACCTTATACCGCGGTGGACGACGTCGCAGCCGTCATCGTTGAACCGCTGCAGGGCGAAGGGGGGTACATTCCGCCCGCACCCGAATTCTTCATTCGCGTAAAAGCCGCCTGTGAAAAACACGGCGCCCTGTTTGTCGCCGATGAGGTGCAGGCGGGTACCGGCCGCACCGGCAAGATGTGGTCAATCGAACACGCCGGTGTGGAACCGGACATGATTACCTTCGGCAAGGGTATGGGCGGTGACCTGCCCATGGCTGGTGTGATCATGCGCAAAGACCTGGCGCAAAAGCTGGAAGATGGATCCCAGCCCCAGACCTTTGCCGCCAATTCGGTTTCTGCCGCAGTGGCCATGACTAATATCGACATAATTAATGAATACGGGCTGGTGGAAAGGGCGGGACAATTGGGTAAGGAAGTCCTGGACCGGTTGCAGGCCGCAAGTGAGAACCTGCCCATTATTGGTGAAGTGCGCGGCAGGGGACTGATGATAGGTATCGAATTGGTGAAGGACAGGCAGACCCGGGAACCCGCTGACCAGGACACGATGATGAAGGTGGTCATGGGCCTGTTAGCGAACGGTATCATCATGGTGCCCTGTGGTCGTAACGGCAACGTGTTACGGCTGATGCCTTCGTTGACCATCACCCGGGACTACATGCACAAGGCCGTGGATATCTTGCTCGACGTGCTGGCTGATGTTTAAGGAAGCTCTGATCAAGTCCATC
>JAAXHV010000038.1:5835-18311 GCA_012270695.1 Gammaproteobacteria bacterium
TGACTTAATCAGAGGTTCCTTAAGTCGAATCCATGAAATAATCTTGCCGTCTGGCGCAACGATAGTCATAAGGGGGTTATCAGATGCAATGGTTACTGAGGGGTGATACGAACCAGGTGGATCTCAATTCACGTATGTCCATCATCGCGATAGTCTATATCGCGGTGATCGCACCCTGTGTCTTCATACTCCAACCGGGTTATGTCCAGGGCCTGGTTGAATACCTGGCATTCAGCGAAGAACAGGCGGGTTATATCGCCTCTGCGGAGATGTTTGGCATCGCCTTCACGACCATCCTGCTCATCTTTATCGAGTCGCGCTTCGATTGGCGCAAACTGGCAGTGTTGTGTCTCATCGTTGCCATGACGGGCAACCTCCTGTCCCTGTCCCTGGTGGATTTCAAGTCGCTGGCGGCGGTGCGCTTCCTCACCGGTATGGGCTCCGGCGGACTGATGTCACTGACCTTCGCCATGATGGGTCTCACTGACAAATCCGACAGGAATTTCGGTTACATCATCACCTGGGTACTGATCTATGGCGCCCTGGGTATCCTGGTTATGCCCACTGCCTTTGCGACCATCGGCATGGACGGTGTCCTGCTGTTCTTTGCCCTGTTCAATGTTTCGGGCCTGTTTTTTACCCGCTACCTGCCACGCTCCGGGGTTCATCACCTGGACCTGTCGGTGCCGGAGGGCGCCAGTTATTCATGGCAGTTGAAAGGGCTGTCCCTGCTTGCCATCCTGGTATACAACACATCCATCGGTATCGTCTGGGCCTACCTGTTCCTGCTCGGGCTGGAAGCGGGTATCGCCGAGCAGACCGTGGCCAATGTCCTGACTGTCTCCCAGTTCCTGGGTATTGCCGGGGCCTTTGTCGCCGTGGTCCTGCAGTTGCGCATCGGCCGTATCATTCCCCTGCAGGTGAGTATCATCGGTACCGCCATCGGCATCTACATCCTGGTGGGCAAGATCGCCCTGTTCCATTTTGCCCTGGGTGTCTGTCTGTTCAATTTCCTCTGGAACGTGAGCATGCCTTACCTGCTGGCAACACTGGCCTCCTTTGACCGCAGGGGCAAGGTGGTGATTTACGGCATCTGCATGCAGACGGCAGGTTTTGCCCTCGGCCCCTTCATCGCCGCAACCATACTCGGGGCCAGCAGTTACGACCAGGTATACACCGTGGCGACATTACTGTTTATCGCCAGCGCCATCGTCCTGCTACCGGGGTTGATTGCACAGAAAAAGTACCTCTAGTCCGGGTTTCTCATTTTGAGTGAGTTTTTGTCTCGCGCCAATTATACTGCAAATGAAATGTCCGATACTAAAAGTAAATTCGACGTGCGCGGCGGGGGCTTTCTGGCGGAATGCAGGCACACGATTATATTCGCTGCTTATGTACTGCAGACGTTCCTGGTATGGGTGTTTCTTGGGGGGATGGTACGCCGGGCCTATAGAAAGGCGCGTAAGGACGGGCGTCTGTTTTATGTTGATCGACTGCCGTCCGGTAAGAACAGCCAGTGAGACCCAAGGAACCGCCGGCGCCGGAATACGGTTATGCCTATGTGAACCCACCACGTTCCGGTAATGAGATTAACGGTGTCGGGGTGCCGAAAAAAACGCCTCCCAGGAAGATCGCGCCGGACGACTTTACCATCCAGGACTATGACTACAAGGACTTGTTCGATTTCTTTTTCATGACGATGCCATGGTCGATATTCAAGGAATTCATCCTGGGTATGTTCGAAAGCAGAAAGGCCCGCGGCCGCATCGCCAAAGTTCGTATCGAAGTCGAGGACCCGTCCTTCATGGCAGGACAGGTCAAGCAAAAGGCAAGGGAGATTGGCTTTGACTGCGTTGGGATCACGGAAGCCAGGGATGAACTGTTGCTTTACGAGGGAGATGAACCTTACCCCTACAAGTATGCGATTTGCCTGGGGACAGAACAGGATCGCAAGACAATGGAGCAGGTTCCCCAGCCGGAGGCCGGACTGGAGGTGGTCAGAACCTATCGCCGGAGTTCTTCCTATACCAACCGGTTGGCTGCCTATATCCGCGCTCTCGGCTGGCCGGCTGAAGCTTTCGCGGTAGGCAGGGATATCCTGATGATGCCGTCGGCCATACAGGCGGGGCTGGGGCAACTGGGGAAACACGGCTCGTTGATCAACAGGGAACTGGGCTCAAATTTCCGCTTGACCATGGTATTGACGGACCTGCCGCTGGCGACCGATGCACCGGTCGATATCGGGGTGGACGATGTTTGCGCGACCTGCCGGGCCTGTACCAGATACTGCCCTCCGGATGCCATATCCGACGAAAAGACCATGGTCAGGGGAGTAGAGAAGTGGTACGTGGATTATGACCGGTGTGCCTGGTATTTCTCCATGACCACAGGCTGTTCCATCTGTGTCGAGGTGTGTCCCTGGTCGGAACCGGGCCGCGGCCCGAAACTGTCCGAGATAGTACTGGCCAGGCGCGGGAAAGACTCCTCCGCCATAGCCTCACAACGTGATTAACATGACTTCAAAGTCTGTCCAGCTATAGAGAAAACACCTCTGATCGGATTCTCACCCAATCTGACTGAAAAATATCGCCGGACTTATGTTGAAACGTTTGCTCAACGCTTCAATGTGGTTACGCGTCAGCCTGCGTTCGCCACTTAAAATTCTGGATACCAGTGATTTGCTCCCAATCTCCGGCAGGTCGGCAACTCCAAGGTTATATTGTTCCATGATGACTTTCAGCGTTGCTATAGCACTGTCGAGTTTTTCAATCCGGTCATTGAATGATTTATACTCGGGAGATGTATCTTCCCAGCGAGTGATAGATGCAGAAAGCATGTCAATGAGTGGTTTCTGTCTGTCGTAATCCTCTACCAATTCATCCATAAGCGCCAAAGCCTGTGCATAGTCAGCCTCATTGCTTATATGACTGATAAAAGGCGCCTGAGCGAAGAGATCACAGGCCTGTTCTTTAATGGCCGCAAATCCCATATCAATTCACCGCTTTGGCATAGCGTCTGGAAAGCTTGTCATATTCGGCATGATTTACGATGTGTTTAACGTACATACGATTATCTTTAAACTCGATAAAAGCAATCAAACGCAGGTTGTTACCACCTATATCAATGACCCACCATTTATCCTGATACTTGAAGTTATCCAGCGATGGAAATACCTTCTTCAAATCATCAGGACGCTTAAACTCACCTTTGCGCAGAACTTTATAGGTTCTTTCAATCGCTGCCGCATCATTCGGATATTTACTTGCAGCAGCATTAAAAAGCTTCCTGGATATAACGTGCACACTGTTCCCTATATGTTGAGTTTCCTTTTTGTCAACTATAGGCGGACGAATGTTCTTTGTCAAGCGTCAATGTCAGGAACTGAGTTCGATGGTATCGCATCCGGGTCTGAGAGTATCCTGCAAACGATAAAGAACAAATAGGCTGCGAGAACAGGACCTGAAAACCCTATGAAACTCAGCGCTCCCAGAGAAAAATGCTCAACTGCCAGACCCCCGATGGCGCCGCCAGTTCCATAGCTGAATACCTGGACGGCCAAAGCCGCTGTAGCCAGGTGCCCGCTCCTGTCAATCATCGCAGCAGTTCCTATTACGTAAGGAAGGACAAAAGACAGCATAAACAGAAATATGAACATCATGGTGATGTAAGACATTGCATCCGTTGAAACAGGAACCAGGCCACTGCCTGCGGCAGTGAGAACAGCGCCGCCCACCAAAGGCAGGAATCTGCCAAATCGGACCCCGATAAATCCTGCTGTAAACGATCCGAGCATGGATACCAACATCCCCAGGCTCATATAGAGGCCAACATCATGCGGGGTGATGCCCGTGGCCAGACCTATTCGTTCTATGAATGCCCAGACTGTACCAACGCCTGCTAAAAGCAGGAATTCTCCCGCAAAAAATAATGCGATTAACCGGTATATATTGCTGCCCCTCTTCACCATGAAGATTTGCTGTTGATATACCTGTCTGGAGGGCAGTTTGAGTAATAACAAGATTCCCGGGATAGTTAATACGGCAAACAGCGAAAATAACGCGCGGTGATGCCCGTACGGCAAGAGCCAGGGGAGCGAATACATGATTAAAGCCAGTAATAAAATCACGTAGGCATAGACAAAACCGATCGTGGAATCAGGATTTTTAAAGGAAGATATGGTAATTATGGCTGCTGACAGGCAAAGTGCGCTGCCCAGGCCAACCGCCACACGGAGGATAAAGAGCAGGGCAAAGATATCGGTTAGCGCAGTCAGTAACTGCCCGGTGGCGGCGATCATTACGCCACAAATCGCCATTTCCCGGGGCGTCATTCGGACCGCCCCTAAAGCGACGGCAAGCATGCAACAACCGATAGTAACGATCTCAGCAGAACCCAACAGGCCGGCAGCAGCTTCACCCAGACCCAGCCCATCGATCAAGGCACCGATCTGAAATGGCATCATCATGGAACCGAGTTCGCCGAAGAATACGCCGGCGACGAGAGAACAAAACAATAATATAAAACCCTTGCTATACATTTCTTTATTCCATTATTAAGTTCTTCCGAATTGTTATATTGCCGTGATTGTCGGCCACAGCTCCGTACTTCCCTCACGGCAGACCAGGTATCCCAGCTTTGATGCCCAATCCGATGTTGAACCAAAATCATCGCACCATGACCAGAGCCGCCTGGTGAACTGGTGCAAAGGATATTCTCTTGCAAAACCCATGGCGCCATGAACCTGGTGAGCAATCTTCGTACCCCTGGCAGCCGCTTCACCACAGCGGATCTTGGCTGCCGCAATGGCAAATTCCGTACGGCTGTCATCAATTCCGAACCTGACCCACTGCATCAACCCATTTTCGGCAGCACACTGCGCCGCTGCCGCTTCTTCAGCCAACACGGCAACGTTGTGTTGCACTGCCTGGAACCCCGCAATTGGCCGGTCGAACTGTTTTCGCTCCTGGGCGTACTCAACCGTCATCTCCAGTATCCGCTCCAATGCACCCGCCATCTGCAGGCTTCGGACCTGGGCGCCTACCCTGAGTAAGGCTTCAATCAACCCGGGATATTTGCATTTCCTGATGACGTTCACATCAAGCTCATTAAAACGGATATCGTTCAACGGTTCGCCGGCCAGGTTCCTGCCGTTTGACAGTTGGGCATCCATTTTAGGGACGGATACGATGGCAAATTCATTATCACAGGGCACGATAACGATGATCTGCTCAACCTCGGCTGCATAAGGCACCTGGTAAACCACGCCGTTCAGCCTGCCGTCCGGAGTCAGGGCCACGGAACCTGCATGGTTAACGGGGGCCATGGTCAGGGATGTTACAGGAACTTCACAGCCTGTCCGGGCTAACAGCCAGCCGGAAATCAACGTTTCGCATAGCGGCGCCGGTACCGCGTACTTGCCGGCCAGTCTCAGGACAGGCGCGCAATCGACGACAGAAAAGCCCGCGCCCCCATAATCTTCCTGCACCCAGGCCCAGGGGATGGCAGTTTCGCATAGCACATTCCAAAGTTGTTCCTGCGGTTCGCCTTCTTCTGCCCGGTTGATGACATCAGGGGTACTCAATTCGGAGAATATCCGCATTACCGTATTGACCAGTACCGAGTCTGTCTCGCTCTGTGCCATAACCGGTATTTATTCCCCGGAAAATTCGGGCGGACGTCTTTCCGCTGAAGCGCTTATTCCTTCCTTGAAATCCGAAGTTGTCTTAAGACTCGTTTGCTCGGACAGTTCATGTTCAATTGCCGAAGGGAGTTCAACGAGAAGTTTCTGGCGCTGGGTCTTCCTGATTGCCTGCACCGCCAGCGGAGCAGACTGTGAAATCTCGGCAGCGAGCGTTAAGGCTGTATTTCGAACATCCTGTTTCGCTACCAACTGATCCGCCAGGCCTGTTGATACCGCTGTCTCACCATCAATACGCCTGCCGGTGAACAGCATCAGGTTTGCCTGATTATGCCCGACCAGCCGCGGTAAGGTAATACTCAGACCGAAGCCATGATGGAAGCCTAACCGGGAAAAATTGGCGCTGAATCTCGCTTCGGCGCAGGTAATACGAAAATCTGCTACCAGCGCAAGGCCCAAACCACCTCCGATTGCCGCGCCCTGGACCGCTGCCACTACAGGTTTGCCGGATTGATACAGACGCAAAGCATGCTCATAGAGTGTTTTCACCTCCGCCTGACTTGTCTGCTCCTGCCCCGCTATCCTGTGCGGCTTGTTGAACTGGAAGCCGGCGCAGAAATGTTTACCCCTGGAACATTGTACGATGGCGCGACAAACCGGGTCGGCGTCGAGTTCTTCATAAATGTCGGCAAGCCGGCGGATCAGTCCTGCGTCAAAATAGTTATCAGGAGGGCGGCAGATCTCGACGATCGCAACGTAACCCTCGAAATCCAGGTTAATGTCCGGACTATTTGTTGTTTGTTCTTTCATGCTGCTGTTCACTCACCCGGGTATCCCATTTCCCTGTTCGCTGGTTTGTGGAATTATTTGGTACATAGTCTCCGAGTTAATCAGGGATTCCTGACGATCAATGCATCTGCTATTGTCAATCCCTGCCCCTCGGGGTGAACGATAACGGGATTCAGGTCGAGCTCCGCAATAGAATCCTTGTTTGCTTCTGCAAATCCGGATAATCCGACTATGAGATCTACCAATGCTGCCACATCAGCAGGTTCATTACCGCGAAATCCCGTTAACAGCTTCCACAACTTTAATTCCTGCAACAGACATCCTGCCCGCTCTCTGCTGACGGGAAGCGGAGTCACAGCGATGTCCTCAAGGACCTCTACGAATACTCCGCCTGCTCCCGCGCACAGCATCAAACCGAAATCCTTGTCCCGGTAAATACCGATCATCATTTCAAGACCGGGTTTTGACATCGGTTCCAGCAATACTCCGTGTATGTCGGCGTCAGGCTTATCCAGGGCCGCCATTTCCATCAACCGGAAAAAACCGTCACTCAGCGCCTGTGGAGTGTCCAGGTTCAACAATACGCCACCGGTGTCTGTCTTGTGAGGGATGTCCGGTGATTGTATTTTCATTGCCGCTGGGGAATCATGTTTCTCAAAATAGCGCATGGCCTCCTCCGCTGTCCGCGCCAGTTCGCCGGCGGATTGAGATAACCTCAGTCGGGCCAGTAATGACTTGACCTCGTATTCACACAAAACCCTGCGCTCGCCGAATTGATGTAAATCAACCGCTACCGGATTCACTGTCGAGACCGGCGTCTCCAGAGCTTGCATACGCTTCAGGTAACGCTGGTAATTCACCATGTCTGAGAGTGCAATTGCGCAATTCCGCATATCTGTCATGAAGGGAAACCCTGCTTCCACGAGTAACTTCAATGCACCCGGGTTTGCAGCCGTGTAAGCGCAAAATATTACGGGTTTATCGCTGCTATCCCTGATACTGTGTAATCTTTCCATATCGGCTGCAATATATTCGGCATTGTAGGTGGCGCAAACTACAACCACGGTGTCAAGTTCAGGGCAAGCCAACATAATCTTCAGTGGGACCGCGTAACCAACTTCGATGACGCCTTGAGCGGTAATATCCACGGGATTTGCAAGGGAGGCATAGGGCGGCAGTACTTCAGCAAGTCGACCGCGGGTCAATGAGTCCAATGGGTTAACTTCCAGTCCTTGCTCTTCGCACTTGTCCGCCAGCATAATGCCGGCTCCCCCGGAAGGGGTGAGTACCCCGACTCGGCGTCCCACCGGCAGACGGTCGGCAAGATGGCAGAAACAGCCGGCAGTATCGATCACCTGTGCAATATCATGCGCTTCCTGGACGCCGTATTGCCTGAACACGGCCTGGTAAGCCTGGTAATTTCCCGCCAGGGTACCAGTATGCGTAGTGACGGCCGTTACGCCGGCTTCGGAACGGCCGATTTTGCAGACGATTACCGGCTTGCGAAATTCTGCAGCCTTTTCCAGGACTGCAAGGAAGCGTGAAGCCCCGATCAACCCTTCCAGGACTACGACGATAACACCGGTATCAGGGTCATGCAGAGCGTATTCGACGATATCGTGTATCTCCAGTAATGCCTGGTTGCCTGCGGCAACCACATAAGCGAACTTCAGCCCCTGCAAACGCGCCCGATTATAGATACCAAATCCTAACCCGCCGCTTTGCGACACCAGGGCAATACCCTTGTTTCCTGCTGTAAATTTTTCGCCGTGATATTCGCCGTTTGCAACGGCCGCACTGAAGCTGGCAGCAAGCGGAAGTCCGGTTGTCAGGAACCCTTCAGAATTCGGACCCAGCAGGATCATGCCGTATTTCCGGCAGATCGATTTGACGTCCTCCTGGCGCGCATTGCCTTCCTCCGTATTTTCGTCGGCAAATCCCGAGCTTACGATCAATACGGCGTTAACGCCTGAGCGACCGCATTCCTCCAATACAGCTGAAACTGCTGCCGCGGGTATTGCAAGAATCGCAAGGTCAACCGGTTCCGGAATCTCCCGCACCGAGATATGGCATTCCACGCTTTCAATCATTTTATGGGAAGGTGTAACAAAATATATGGGGGCATCCGTCCTGTGGCGTAACAGGACCGAGACAAGCCGGCCGCGAAAATTCCGCTTATCGGGGGAGGCGCCCACCAGGGCAACCGATCTGGGTAAAAACAATGAATCCAGAGCCCGCATTACCGACTGTTATCTCAAACCCAGTTCGCGTGCGATGATGCCTCTCAGCACTTCCGTAGTACCCCCCTGAATGGTCAGTTTTGGGGCGAGCAGCATGGTGCGCCTGCAGGTTTCATCAAATGCGCGATATGGTTCTCCCGGCCTGAATGTGACCAGCTCCCTGGCCTTCGAAGGCAGTTCCTGTTCCCAACAGGTGCCCAGGTCTTTCACTATCGCCGCTTCCATACCGGGCATCCTGCCCTGGTCAAGTCTTGCTGCAGTAGATATGGACATCTGCCGCAGGGTCGATAACTGGGCTGCCAGACGGCCTATTCCTTCTGCGGCGCGCTCATCCGGGCGTGGTTCAACCAACCTGATCAGCTCGTACAATACGGAGATGGTTTCCAGGAAGCGATCAGGGCTACTGCGCTCATATATCAATTCGTCAGTTACCTGTTTCCAGCCTTCATCGATTTTACCCAGCATACAGGAGTAGGGCAGCTGGACATTTTCGAATAATACCTCGTTAAAATCGTGTTCCCCGGCAAGGTTGCAGATGGGCCTTACTGTCACTCCCGTAGCATTCATGGGGATAAGAAACTGGGTCAAGCCATACCGGCGGTTATCCTTCACCGGCGCTGACGTTCGTAACAGCGCGATCATGTAGTGTGTACGGTGCGCATGGCTGGTCCATAACTTGCTGCCATTGATGAGCCACCCATCACTTGTCTTTTCTGCCCTAGAACGTATCGAAAAGAGGTCAGACCCTGAGTTCGCTTCGCTCATGCCGATACAGAAATAACACTCACCTCTTGCAATTTGAGGCAATAACTTCCTGCATAGTTCGTCACTGCCGTATTTGAGAAGCATGGACCCGCTTTGCCGGTCAGCTACCCAATGAGCCCGTATGGGCGCTCCGGCAGCCAACAACTCTTCCGCGACCACGTGGCGTTCCAGGTAAGATCGTTCCTGGCCTCCATATTTCCCGGGCCAGGTCATGCCGATAAATCCCGTCTGTCCGCATTTACGGCTGAACCCTGGACAAAACCCGTCGCCTGAGTCTTCGGCTGCAGGAAGTTCCCCGCTGATAAACTCCCTGACTTCGCGTCTCAGCGCGGAAATATTGTCAGCAGAGTCCGGGATATCGAAATGAAAATAGGCCATGTACTTTTCCCTGACAGAGTGAGGGTTATGGTTTCAGTATACGATACAGTAAGATCAGCTGTAACGGCACATATCAGGAATGCCACGGCTGACGATGAAAATACTGATTCTTGGCGCTACCGGTACCGTAGGGCACCAACTGGCTGAAGAAATTGCGCAGGGCGCCCCGCAAATTCAATTGCGTTTGACCAGCCGCCGCGATGATGGCGTTACACAGCTTGAACAGGAATTCCCTGATGCGGAAATCTGTAAAACGGATTACCTGGACCCGGCAAGCCTGGAATCTGCAATCCGGGGAGTAACTAAAATCATGGTTGTTAATCCAGATTCGATCGATGAAAACAGGGCCTGTGCAAACCTGGTCGAGGCAATCGGTCTGGCGGGCGGAGTAACGCATGTGCTACGGCTGTTGACTTACCCACCAGGTCTCACGCCCGCGGATATCAAACCTGAAGCGCGTGCAATACCCATAGGTTTTAACCAGGGCATCACCGCCAGGCAGGCGCTGGATTCAAGCGATATACCACTGACTTACGTTAATGTCGTTTCCAGCTTCATGACCAATTTACTGTGGTCGGCCGACTTGATTCGCGCCAGACAAAAATTTGTCATGCCGTGCCCACAGACGCAAACCTGGCTTGACCCCGCTGATATTGCACAAGTATGCGCCAGGATATTGATGGATGATCCTGATCTTCATTCCGGTAAGACCTATGTGCTATCCGGAGTCGAACTGATCTCTTACGATGATATTGCTGATATGCTGACACGTGAACTGGGTATTTCCATCGAATATTCGGATGATGAAGCATTATTGAAGGAAATGTTCGGACATGAATACGAACTCTCCACAAATTATTTTGAGTTTGAACGGGACTATTACGCCAATGTCCAGGCGACTGATGTCGTCGAACGGTTCTTAGGGCGCCAACCGTATCCCATGCGACAATGGATACACGAAAACGCCGGCAGGTTCCGGTAGATACATAGAGTGTTCCAGCGACAATGGCTCTCCGCTCAATACTGACAGGAATACAGATACCATGATAGATGATGAGAGTTCCCTGCATGCCGTGGTAGAGGGTACAAACTGGTGGGGGATAGCCACGTTATTCCGTTGTGAACTGGAAAACGACCCTCGAAATGTCGATATCGGGCTGGTAGGTGTCCCCCACAGCGCGGGGAACGGCACCAGCCAGCGTGACCAGCATTATGGTCCGCGCGCGGTGCGCCATGTCTCGGCGGAGTATCGCAGGTTCCACCGGGAGTTTGGAATAAACCCCTGGGAATTGTGCCGTATCCGGGATATGGGAGACCCCCGGTTGCCCCATGCCATGGTGAATGACCTGGCAATGAAGGACATAGAGGCGTTTTACAGAAAACTGGACGCGGCAAATGTGCGGCCCGTGTCGATTGGCGGGGATCATTCCATTGTATTGCCTATCCTGCGCGCAATCGCCGGTCCGCGGTCGAATACCGCGGGTAAACCGGTCGCCGTAATCCACGTCGATGCGCATACCGACACTTACTATGACGAAGCCCACTACATGGGGAACAGGGAGTGGGCCGGAGGCTGGGGGGTGCTCATGAAACAGGAGGGCCTGGTTGATCCGGACTGCGTATTCCAGGTCGGCATCAGGGGTCACGGTTATGCCCAGACGGACACGGACCTGGGCTATAACGTTATAGAATACAAGGAATTTCAAAAACTGGGTGTAACCGGTGTCGTCAGCGAGATAAGAACCGTAATAGATGTAGACATGCCTGTTTACATTACCTTTGACCTGGATGCGCTGGACCCCACTGTGGCGCCCGGAGTGGCAAACGTGGAAGCCGGTGAGGGTATGAAAATGGGAGAAGCGCTGGAACTGTTGCAAGGTTTACGCGGCATGAATGTGATCGGGGGCGACGTCGTTGAACTGGTGCCGTCCAAGGATAATCCCAACATGATTACCAGCATCAACGCCGGCGCCCTGATGTTTGAACAGATAAGCCTGATAGCCGATTACCTGGGCAGGCAGGGTCAAACCTGATGACTCAATGGTCTCGAGATGAAATTGAAAGTGCTTTCATGCACTATATCAATCACACCAGGTACTGCGCCGGTTCCGGGAACTGGTCACGCTGGGCGGAACTGTTCACTGAAGATGTCAGCTACTACAGTAACGGAGTCCTGATTTGGGCTGACCGGGAAGAAGCGCGCGCCGGCGTTGTCGAATATTATTCCGAATACCCGTTCAACCATGTCACTGATTTTGCCCTGAACTGGCACGTTATTGATGAAACAAGCGGGCGGGTGGTGTTCACCATGAAAGTTATCATGGATGACCCCGGTGACGGCTCCGACTTCAGCGAAGAAGTCCTGATACATATCAATTTTGCCGGCAAAGGTAAGTGGAAACTGCAGGAAGATTACTTCAATCCCGACCTGTTCGCCAGGATGGCGGAAAATTGGAAAGTTATCCGCGCAAGGTGAGATCATCCAGGACAAGCCGGGTGAAATTATAGTGCGGCTCATCCCAGAAGGGTGAGAAGTACTGTTGCGTACACACGGGCGAACGTCGTGTTTTTTGAATCGCTTCGGTGATTGCGTTGTCTTCCCGGGCGGCTTCCACGAACATCTCCGCAAACTCGTCGAAGGCTTCTACCAGTGCCGGATCGTTGGC
>JAAXHV010000039.1:0-2462 GCA_012270695.1 Gammaproteobacteria bacterium
ACCCAGTGTCACACCGGTAAATGTCAGCGGCACGGTCACAAGCACCATGAAAGGCTGGAAATAACTGCGGAACTGTGTCCCCAGAATAATATAGATGATTCCCAGGCCAAGCAGCAGCAGCCACCAGATTGCGTCCAGGCTTTCCTGGATATCATCGAGTTCACCGGTCTGGTCCAGCATCACCTCGGGATACCTGGCCTGCAGGGTGCGCCATTTTTCCGTAATGCGATTATTGGCTTGCAAGGTATTGATTTGATCCTCGTCAATATCGCTTTCCAGCGTGATAGCCCGGCGAAAGTTATAGTGCCGGATGTTTTGCAGGCCACTCCCGGGCGTGCTGATCAGCAGTTCGCCCAGGGCTATGGAGCGGCCGTTCGGCAGGGAGATTGTCTGCCGCATCAGGTTATCCGCATTGATATGCCGGTCCTTTTTTGCCAGGACCCGGACTTTTACTTCTTCGCCTTCATCCTGGAAATCCGTCACGAGTTCCCCATCGACGTAAGCCTGCAACGCCCGCCCTATGATGGCAGGATTGAGACCTGCCCTGTGTATTGCCTCTCCATCCAGGCGCAACACCAGTTCCGGACTGCCGGGACGATAATCCAAGGTGATGTTTTTATAAACCTGTTGCTCTTCAAGAAAATCACGCAGATCATTAGCCGCCTGTAACATAGTCGGATATTCACTTCCCAGTATTTTGGCGCTGACGGCCCTGCGGGCGGGTGGGCCTCCCGTTATTTCCAGGATGGAGACTTCGACGGGCCCCGGTATGTTTTTCACGCGCTGCAAGACCGCATCGGCGATAACGGAAACATGGCGGCCATCACTGGCTTGCGGGTTCAGACTGAACATGACCTGGCCGACGGTGTCGCCGAATAACGGCGCGGTCTCGGTAAACTGCTGGCCTGCAAAACTGACGGAAGCGCGCAGTTCACCTGGAAGAAACTCCTTCATCGCCTGAGTTTCCGCGGTTATAAGTGCCCTGCTGGTATCTTCCAGGGAGGTTCCCTGCGGCATCTCGATGTTTATGTAAAACAGGCGCAGGGCATCGGATTCAAAGAAATTGAAGCGAATCAGGCCACTGGCTACCGTGCCTGCGGCGAGGGAAAGTGTCAGTATGATGCAAACCAGGGTAATAACAGGGTGGCGCAAGGACCTGACCAGCGCCTGGGTATAGCGCAGACGCAGCCAGTAACTGACCGCTTCCCTTTTTCTGCTGATGGGTCCGGATTTGCCGAAGTTGACTTTCGATACCAGCACATGGGCCGGCAGAATCCAGTAGGCTTCGAACAGGCTGACGATCAGGGCAATGGTTACCACCAACGGAATGACCTTCATGAAGTCTCCGAGTATGCCGGGCAGCAGGACCAGTGGCAGAAAAGCGGCGATAGTGGTCATCACCGAGGTGGTTACCGGGGCGAATACTTCCTTGAACGAATCGATAATGGAAACCATGGCTTCCGCCCCCCGTTGCAGACGATAGTAAACGGCTTCAACGACTACCACGGCATCATCGACTATCATGCCCAGGACGATCACGACGGCAAGCAACACGGTATTATTCAGGGTAAAACCACTGGCGTTGAGGACCAGAAAAGTCCCGCAGAGTGTAAAAGGGATACCGATGGTGGTCAGTAAGGAGATCCGGGTTCCCAGGAATACCCAGGTGACCAGCAGGACCAGAAAGAGGCCGATCAGGGCGTTGGTCTGCATAATCGTGAGGGCTTCGCGGGTACTGATGGTCTGGTCGTCCACCAGAATAAGCTCTGCACCGGTTGCGTCCTTGAAGCGGTTACGGTTGTCAAGGTACCTGTTCAGCCTATCCACCAGTTCCAGCACGTTGGCATCCGGGTTTTTGGTGACGGCCAGAAGTGTCGCAGGATTGCCCTCATACGTCACAATCTCTCCCGCCTCTTCCCGAGTGCGCGTCAATTCTGCGATGCTCCCGAGGGGCACTACGCCGGAAGCGGTGACGATGGGAAAATCCTTCATTGCCGAAGGGTCAGGGCTGGTGCCTTGCAGACGCACGACCCACTTGCCGTCCGAAGTCTCCAGGTCGCCGGCAGATATGTCCCGGAAATAAGCCCGAATGGTCTCGGAAATATCCGCAGGGGTAAGGCCAAGTCCTTCCAGACGGTCGGAAAAAAACACAACCTGCAACTCCGGGTCGGACATGCCGACGTCATCCACCCGGTCCACGCCCTTGATCCGTTCCAGGTCTTTTTTTACGAAGCGGGTCTGCCGCCTGAGATTTTCATCATCTCCCGCGCTGGTTACCACCACCATGGCGCTGGGGAATGCATTGGACGTACTGATCTCATAGACCACCGGGTCTTCCACATCTTCCGGCAACTCATCGGTATAGGTATTCTGCACTTCCCGTCGCAGATCGATCATGCGCTTGTCAAATACCTCATCATCGATCTGGTTGAAGCGCACCAGCATAATGGAAATATTTTCCC
>JAAXHV010000039.1:2522-8232 GCA_012270695.1 Gammaproteobacteria bacterium
TTCACCCAGTTGAAGTTGAGCTCCGGTTCCTTGGCCCTGGGCATTTGCAGATAGGCAAACACCCCAATGAAGATAACCAGGCCGAAAGTCAGGTTTGCCAATACATGGTTGGATAAAAACCGCCTGATGAAATTCATGATTATGTTTACCGGGAACTGACTGCTTGTCAGCGCGGGTTATACAGAATAACCGGTTGCCCGTCCTCCAACCTGTAATGACCCTGTGTGATCACGACGGTGTCCAGCGGCAGGTCTACCGGCGTAGTCCGGCCTTGCTGGGCGCCGGGTATGATATGAAACCTGGCTTTGCCGCTGTTATTGATAAAGATGCCGAAACTGTCACCGCGCCGGACCAGCAGCTTGGCAGAGACGTGGGGCTGGTTATCCCGCCAGGTGAGCTTGCCCGCGGCGCCCGGCAGAGCCGGACCGTTGCTGAACAGCAGTCTCACTTCCCGGTTTCGGGTCTGGGTATTGACTGCCGGTGTCACTGTGCGTAATTTAACCGGATAGCGCCTTGCCGTATCTTGGAAGTAGATCTCTTCGGCCTGTTCGACCGCCTTGATGTCCCGGGACGGGACCTGTGCCGATATTTCCAGTTGTTCGATATCCATGATTTCCAGCAATCTTGTCCCCATATCGGCGAATTCTCCGACCGCGGCTACCCTGCTGGTGATGACAGCCTTGTACGGGCTCCTGATGATGCAACGGGAAACATGGGTTTTCGCATTCTCCAGGTCCGACAAGGCGCCTCGGCGTTGCGCGTGTAACACCGCCAGGTCGGCTTCGCGCTGGTCCAATAATTCTTCGGATGCAGTCTGCTGCCGTTCCAGTTTCCTGGTCCTTTCCAGGCGGCGTTCAGCCAACCGGATACGGGCGTCCAGCGCGGCAATATTCGCGTCGGCCTGTTGTTCGGCGATCCGGTAGTCGGTACAATCCAGCCTTGCCAGCACACTGCCGGCTTCGACGATCTCGCCGACTTTCACGGCAATCTCATCTATACGCGCCTTGATCTGCGCAGATACAGCCGTATCATTCAAGCTGACAACCGTCGCCGGCGCGGATTTCCAGAGGTAGATCGCGACGTCCTTAATCCGTGCGGTTTTCACCGGAACGGCATTTTGCGCGGCCAGCACCAGCGGCAAAACCAGCAGCAAACCAGACAGAATAAACCTGTACAACGGCTTCCCCTGTATCAACCCGTTCCAGACTTGATACCCGGACTTGTCGGCAGGGCATTAATTTCTATGGCGCCCAGTTCAGGCAATTGAGGATTTTGCAACAGGACTTTTGCACTAGTTAAAGCCATTCCTGATAAAACGCTTCCTTTGAAACAGTTTGGTAGTGTGAATTTGGTATTATAACAATTCCTTGATGGGCGCGTCCACGTCAGCTAATTTTGTTTTATTCACTTCCCGGTTGGCGGGTATCAGTTTCTTGGTGAACATGAACTCCTGGGGCTTGTTAACCGCGTCAACTGCGATCACCCGGCCCGCGCTGAGGTAGAACGCCGCGAAACTGCGGCCTTCTCCCGGATCGCCCCGGGTGATGATTTCATCGTAACCCTGGGACAGGCCGGCGATCTGCAGCATCAGGTCAAATTGTTCGGACCAGAACCACGGAACAGAGTTATAGCTTGTCTCCTTGCCGCAAGCAGCGCCGGCAACGACCCTGGACTGGTCCGTGGCATTCTGCACCGACTCGAGCCGCACCCAGCGCTCATAGACCGGGTTGTAATGGAAAGTGCAATCACCGGCCGCGAAAATATCCGGGTCAGACGTCTGCGCCTGCGCGTTAACTACGATGCCGTTATCGACTTTCAGCCCCGCAGCCTCCGCAAGTCCCGTATTCGGCAGTATGCCGACACCGATGATGACGAGGTCTGCAGCGAATTCGCCGCCGTCACTGCACAGGACTTTGGCAACCCTGCCGTTGCCCTTGAAACCGGTCACGCCGACACCGCAACGGATGCTGACGCCTTCTTCCTCGTGTACGCGGGTATAGAATTCCGATAGTACCGGAGCCGTTACGCGCTGCAATACCCGCTCCATCATCTCCAGCACCGTGACCTTCATGCCTTTTCTGTTCAATACTGCCGCCGTCTCCAGACCGATGTAACCACCACCGACGATCACGGCGCTTGCTCCCGGGCTGATGTACGCGCTTATCCGCTCGACGTCCTTCAGGTCACGCAGGTAAAACACGCCGTCCAGGTCCACTCCTGGTAAATTCACCTTTCTGACATTTGACCCGACCGTCAAAGCCAGCTTGTCATAGGGCAGGGTTTCGTTATTGCTCAACCGCACTGTCTTGTTGTCCCTGTTGATGGACTCGACAGTCGTTTCGAGAATGAATTCGACTTCCGATTTCTCATATACCTTGGCCGGGCGGATCAGAATTTCTTCCAGGGATTTGGAGCCGGCCAGATAGTCTTTCGACAGGGGCGGGCGGTGATAAGGTATGGAGGCTTCGGCGCCTATGACGACGATCCGTCCCTGCCAGCCATGTTGACGCAGACTTGGCGCCAGCATGGCCGCGGCATGGCTGGCGCCGACGATTACAAAGTTCTCACTCACATAGTTCTCCATTTATATTAGAATCAGACAACTTGGGATGGCATTTTCAGGAACGTCGCCAGCCAGGGAGGGCTGGCGATGAGCGTACAGGGATGTATTCACAGCGTGTCCTGAAAATGCCATCCCAAGCTGTTCTTCATCATAACTGGTGAGATAGTTTATTCACAACATGATAAATTGCATCCGTTAATTCTGTTAACTCGGCCGCGCTTATGACGTAAGGTGGCATAATGTATATCAACCGGCCGAACGGCCTGATCCAGACCCCCCGTTCCACAAACCACTGAGGCACAACATGCATGTCCACGGGCCGGTCAACTTCCACCACACCGATGGCGCCCAGCACCCTTACCTCGACCACGTTATCCAGTTCCCTGCACGCGCCTAGTTCAGCCTGAAGTTGGCGCTGTATGTTGTTGACCCGCTGCTGCCAACCGGTTTGTTCCAGCAGATGGATACTGGCCAATGCCACGGAGCAGGCCAGCGGGTTCGCCATAAAGGTGGGGCCATGCATGAATACCCCTTTGCCTCCCGCGGAGATGGTGTCGGCAACACGCGCGTTCGTCAGTGTGGCTGCCAGGGTCATGTATCCGCCGGTCAGCGCCTTGCCAAGACACATGATATCCGGAGTGACCCGGCTGTGTTCGCAGGCAAACAACCTGCCGGTCCTGCCGAACCCGGTGGCAATCTCGTCAAAAATCAGCAACAGGTCGAATTGATCACAGATTTCCCTGGCCTTATTAAGGTACTCAGGCGAATAGAACCACATTCCTCCGGCTCCCTGAACAACCGGCTCCAGTATTACCGCGGCAATTTCCTTGTGGTGTTTTTCCGCCAGGGTCTTCAGGGATTTTACATCATCGTCGCGCCATTCCTCATCGAAGCGCACCCGGGGAGTGTCGGCAAAGTAATGGCCGGGCAACACGTCATTGAACAGTGAGTGCATACCAGTTACGGGATCGCAGACCGCCATAGCGCCAAAGGTATCGCCATGGTAACCCTGGCGAATGGTCAGCAGCCTTTGTTTGTCCAGGCGTCCTCTGGCCACCCAGTATTGTATTGCCATCTTGATGGCGACTTCCACCGAGACTGATCCGGAGTCGGCAAAGAACACGGCCTGCAATTCACGCGGGGTGACATCCACCAGCTTCTGCGCCAGGCTGACTGCCGGTTCATGGGTCAGGCCACCGAACATCACGTGAGCCATAGCCTGTAACTGTGTGCTGACGGCCTCATTCAATACCGGGTGGTTGTACCCGTGTATGGCGCACCACCAGGACGCCATGCCGTCAATCAACTCCCGGCCATCCGCCAGGGTGAGCCTCACGCCGCGGGCGGAAGCGACGGGAAACACCGGCGGTGGATCCACCATGGACGCATAGGGGTGCCAAAGCAGCGCCCTGTCAGCGTCAATCAGGGTTTTATAACTCATTACGGTGCCTTAATATTCCAGTATTGCTGTGGGGTATCATCGCACACCGGTTAACAATACAAGCTATGTGTGAACCGGAAGCGCGTCGATGCGTTAAGCCGCGTTTCGTGAGTTCAGTAACCCGCTGCCTGTCCGTCCTTCCGAGATTCCGAGGCGCCGTGATAAACGCTGTTATCGGCTTTCATGATAGCCTGGTAACCGCCGAAACCATCTACCGCCCGCTGCACGTGGTGACCGCGCTTCGCTAACTCTTTCACAACCTGGTCGGGAAACCCCCTCTCCAGCAGGACCACTCCGCCGTCTGTGAGGTATTCATTCACATCCGCGGTGGGTTCGGTTGAACCGTCATGGCGCCAGCGCGGCGCATCACCCGCCAACTGTACGTTCATGCCAAAATCAATGATATTGGTCAATACCTGCACGTGGCCTTGAGGCTGCATATCACCGCCCATGACGCCAAAACTCATGAAAGGTTTGCCGTTTTTCATAACGAAAGCAGGAATAATGGTATGAAATGGTCGTTTGCCGGGCGCGTAAACGTTGGCATGGGATGGGTCCATGGAAAACGACATGCCGCGGTTTTGCAGGGCAAATCCGGTTTCCGGAATGACGAAGCCGGAACCGAAATAGTGATAGATACTCTGGATCAGCGAGACCATGTTGCCTGCGGAATCCGCCGTCGTTAAATAGATGGTGTCGCCATCCCGCAAAATTCCCTGTCCGGCCCTGACCCTGAGCGCGGCGCTGTGTTTAATCAGGGCGCGTCTTTTTTTGCTATATTCCGCGCTGAGCAGGCGTCCTGTCTGCGCTTCGGTAAAATCCGGATCTGCGTAAAATTTCGCCCGGTCTTCGAATACCAGTTTTTTTGCCTCCAGCATCAGGTGCAGGCAATCCACATTCATAAATCCCATGGCGGCAAGGTTATCGCCTTCAAGCATCTTCAGCATTTGCAATGCAGCGATACCCTGACCGTTGGGCGGCAGTTCAAATACGTCGTAACCCCGGTAATTCACGGCTACCGGCGTGACCCAGTCTGATCGGTGTGTTTGCAGGTCAGCGTGGTTTATATAACCACCGTTGTCTTTCATGAAGCCGACGATCCGGTCGGCCAGTTCACCCTGGTAGAAGGCCTTGTGGCCGGCGTCCGCGACCAGCCGATAGGAACGGGCCAGATCCTTATTTGTAAAAATATCACCGGCCGCGGGCGCCCGACCTCCCGGGGTATACAAGTCATCAAACGCGCCCGGCATGGTGCCCGATATTTCAGCCGCTGCCCACTGCCACTGACCGGCTATAACAGGCGAGACCGGAAATCCGCGTTCCGCATAATGAATTGCCGGCGCCAGTAATTCAGCAAACGGCAATCTGCCAAACCTGTCGTGCAACGTGGTCCAGCCGTGCACTGCTCCCGGAACGGACACCGACAGGATACTGTCGGCAGGGATGCGACGCGCGCCCAGATGGCGTAAGCGTCGGGATAATTCCGCGTGCTCAAGCGAACCCGGGGAGCGGCCGCTGGCATTGAGTCCGTGCAGTTGTTGTTCTTTCTCATCCCAAACGATGGCAAACAAGTCACCTCCGATGCCACACATGTGGGGCTCCATCAGACCCAGGGCAGCATTGGCGGCAATGGCCGCGTCTACCGCGCTACCGCCTTTTTTCAGTACGCTCAGTCCAACGTCAGTTGCAATGGGTTGGCTGGTTGC
>JAAXHV010000040.1 GCA_012270695.1 Gammaproteobacteria bacterium
GTAAACCAGCCTGCCGCCCGGTTTCAGCAACGGCCAGAGGGCTGCCAGCAATTCTGTCTGGCTGGTTTGCAGGGCGGGGAGCTGTTCCGGGGTTTTCAGGCGTTTAATGTCGGGATGCCGGCGGATGACCCCGGTAGCGCTGCATGGCGCATCCAGCAGGATACGGTCAAACCGGCGTCCGTCCCACCAGGTCTCCGCGCTGGCGGCGTTTGCCTTGATGACGCTCGCACCCAGGTTCAGTCTGGATAAGGTACTATGCAGCCGCTCAATGCGTTTTTCATCGATGTCCAGAGCCGTAGTCCTTGCAACCCGCGGTTGTGTTTCACAGATATGGGCTGTCTTCCCGCCGGGCGCCGCGCAGGCGTCCAGAACCCGGTGTCCGGGCCGCAGGTCCAGCAGGCCTGCCGACAACTGTGCGCCGGCATCCTGTACCGATACGTAACCGTCATCGAAACCGGGCAGTTGATCGATGTCAACCGGCTCCAGCACCTGGATCCCACTGGGTGTCAGGTCCAGTTTGCGCGCCGGAATGTCGGCCCGCCGCAAATCTTCCAGGTAGTTTTCCCTGGAGCTGCGCAAGACGTTTACTCGTAAATGCTGGGGAGGTCGTTGATTGTTTGCCTCCAGGATGGCTTCCCACAGATCCGGCCAGTCCGCCTTGATCCTGCGGACCAGCCAGTCAGGATGGGAGTAGTGCGCCTCGGTGCACTGGCCAAGTTCCGTTTTGAGCCGGTCATATTCGCGTTGCGATCGCCTCAGCACCGCGTTAACCAACGGTTTTGCCCATGGCTTGTCCAGGTCAACGGTTGCGTCTACCGTTTCCGAGATCGCTGCATAGGCAGGCGTATCGAGGTGGTGTAGTTGGTAGAGGCCGACCAGGAGCAGTATCCTGATGTCGTTGTCCCGTGGTTTCAAAGGCTTGCTTAAGTAGCGCTCAAGGATGAACTCCAGTTGATCGAACCAGCGGAGCGTCCCGAAACAAAGCTCCTTGGCGAATCCCCGGTCATCCCGGCGTCTGAGCGCAGGCAGGTATTCTGCCATTGCCGCGTCCAGGGTCAGTCCGGAATCGGCAACCCGACAGATGGTTTTTGCTGAAATTGCCCTGACATTCATGTCAGCTTGCGGTGGCGCACAGGGAGAGGAGCGCCATATCAAAACAGGTCGGGATAGCCGTTGTAGAATTCCCTGATACTTTGCTTTTTCTTTCCTTCTCGTTGCAGGGTGAGGATGCGTATGGCCTGGTTTTTCGTTGTCACGTCCAGCCCTTCGGGGGTGTAGGAGATGATTTCCCCGGGACGGCTGTTCGCTGTGCCGATGTTCAGCGTTCGGGCGCTCCAGACACGGATTTTTACGTTGTTCAGGCTGGTGAATGCAACTGGCGCCGGGTTAAACGCGCGCACATTTCTTGCGATCTGCTCTGCCTCCGTGTTCCAATCGATTTCAGCTTCCTGTTTGGTGATTTTGCTGGCATACGTTGCCCGGGTTTCGTCTTGCCTCATCGGGACGACCGAACCCGTCGCCATCTCAGCCAGAACTTCGAGCAGGCATTCACTTCCCAGTGGCGCCAACCGCGCTGACAGGGAGGCGCTGGTATCGGCGTCGCTGATCACGCAGGACTTCTGCAACAGGATTTTCCCGGTATCAACCCTGTCATCCATGAGCATGATGGAAATTCCGGTTTCTCTGTCACCCGCCTGGATCGCTCGTTGGATGGGTGCCGCCCCGCGCCACCTGGGCAACAGGGAACCGTGGACGTTGATGCAGCCGTAGCGCGGCCGGGACAGGACCGGCGCCGGAAGAATCAAGCCGTAGGCGACGACGATTAGCGCATCGACGCCGGCCAGGTCAGTATCGCGAGCCAGTTCAGCCGGGGTCGAGGGTTGTTTGACCGGGATTGTATTTTGCCGGGCGAGCTGCCTGACCGGACTTTCGCGGGATTTCCTCCCTCGCCCTGCCGGCCGGTCCGGCTGGGTGTAAACATACTTGATTTCGTGATTTGGACTCTCAAGCAGCGCGCCGAGAATGTCTGCCGCGATATCAGGCGTGCCGGCGAAGGAGAGATTCAGAGGTTTGGGGTCAGGTCGCACATTGCACACGCAGTTGTTTGTCACAACTAAGTATACCTATTTTTGAGTGTGCAATGTGCGACCTGACCCCAAACTCCCTGAAAGAGAGATTCACAAGGCGCGGATCTTGCTCTGCTTCTCTATTTTTTTGCGGGCGCGCCGTCTTTTCAGCGGCGATAGATAATCGATGAACAGTTTTCCGTCAAGGTGATCGATTTCATGCTGAATACAGACAGCGAGCAGACCATCGGCTTCGGCCTCGATTATCTCCCCATCCAGGTCGAGGTAGCGGTAGGATATGTTTTCCGCCCGCTGTACAAGGTCAGTATACCCGGGCACCGAAAGACAGCCTTCCTCCATTTCCTCAGTGCCGGATGTTTGCGTAATTTCCGGATTGATAAGGGTCACGGGAGTGTCTCTCTCTGCTGAGAGGTCCATGACGATGACCTGTTGTTGTACGTTTACCTGGGTAGCGGCAAGGCCGATGCCGTTTTCCGCGTACATGGTTTCGAGCATATCCTGCGACAGGCGCCTGATCTGCTCATCAACGGCAGCAACAGGACGCGCCTTTTTGCGTAATCGGGGATCCGGAAAATGCAGTACGGTTAATCTTGACATCGAAAACTTGCCCTCGCCGTGCCACCGGCGATATCGAACCACCTCATTATCCATCAAAAACGCTTTCAATGCTATCAAATTTGGGACACCCATAAATTCCCGGTGGTCATTTTGGGAC
>JAAXHV010000041.1:0-3094 GCA_012270695.1 Gammaproteobacteria bacterium
ACGACGCTGCAGGACATAGACGTGGGACATAAAGTCGCAAGAACAGATATACGGAGGGATGAGAAAATTATCAAGTATGGCGTGTCAATCGGTTCGGCCATTAACGCCATTCAACGTGGAGAACACGTGCATTTACATAATATGAAAAGCGATTATATCACGCCCCATGTACACAAACGGCTGTCGAGCGTCAGTAAATACAAATAGGTAAAACGCATGATCAATGGCTACCTTCGAAATGACAGCCGCAAGGGCATACGCAATGTTGTGCTTGTTGCCTACCTGGTGGAATGCGCCCATCACGTGGCCCGCGCGGTGGTCAACGGCAGCGCTGACCCAGCGGTACAGTTAATCGGTTTTCCCGGCTGCTTCCCCAATGCCTATGCGGCAAAAATTATGCGGCGCCTGGGCACGCACCCTAACGTCGGTGGCGTCTTACTGTTGTCCTTGGGTTGTGAGGGGTTTAACCGGAGAGACTTGCTGGCAGACATACGTGACAGTGGCCGTCCTGCAGAACTGCTGGTCATACAGGAAAATGGCGGCACAAAATCAACCATCGAACAGGGCCTTGACGCCGTCTCTGCCATCAAGGACCAGCTGTCATCGGTTGAACGGATTGAAATGAACGTGGATGAGCTGGTGATAGGCACGATCTGTGGCGGGTCCGATGGCACCAGTGGGATTTCTGCCAATCCTGCCGTTGGCCTGTGTTTCGACAGGCTGATCCGGCATGGGGCCACGTGTATCTTTGAAGAAACAGGTGAACTGATTGGTTGCGAACAAGTCATGGAAATGCGGGCAATCACGCCTGGGTTAGCCGAAGAGATCAGGAAATCAGTCAAAAAAGCAGTACGCTATTATAAAAAACTGGGTTATGGCAGTTTTGCGCCGGGCAACGCCGAGGGCGGTTTGACTACCCAGGAAGAGAAATCCATGGGCGCATACGCCAAGTCCGGACAGTCGCCTATTACCGGGTTGATCAAACCGGGTGACATTCCTCCGCGAAGTGGGCTTTACCTGATGGACGTGGTGCCGGATGGCAAGGTTCGCTACGGCTTTCCGAATATTTCAGATAATGCGGAAATAGTGGAATTGATCGCGAGCGGCAGCCACCTGATTTTATTTACTACCGGACGAGGCTCGGTTGTAGGCTCTGCCATCTCACCGGTCATCAAGATTTGCGCAAACCCTGAAACCTATCGACGTCTGGCAGGTGATATGGACGTTGACGCCGGACGTATTATCGAAGGAAAAGCATCATTGCAGGAAGTGGGCGATGAGATTTACCAGCAGGTGCTGATGACCGCAGCCGGCGCTGAGAGCAAATCGGAAGCCCTGGGTCACCAGGAATTCATACTGACGTACAAGAGTTTTGAACCCTTGGGCCCGGCCTGTCTGCCATACTGACCCTGCCACTTGCTATAAACTGGGTTAACCCGGATTTCTCACCAGGTCGCTTGTTGCTAGAGGAAATACGGGCTAGAGCGCAGCTTGTCAAGGTCAGCAACAGTTATTTGATATTATCTGATTATGGTCAATAAACACGAGGGACGACTGGCGGGTAAAACCGCAGTCATCACTGCGGCGGGGGCTGGTATCGGGCTTGCTGCCGCAAAACTTTACGATGCCGAAGGCGCTACGGTTTGGGCAACGGATATCAACCGGGAGGCGCTTGCTTCGCTCAAGTCAGACTACCCGGCGATACGCACTCAGGTTCTGGACGTGACCGACAGTCAGGCCGTTGAGGCGTTTGCCGGCATGGTGACCGGTGTAGATGTGTTATTTAATTGCGCGGGTTTTGTCCATCACGGCGCTGTTCAGGATTGTGATGAGGAGGCCTGGGATTTTTCATTCGACCTGAACGTGAAGAGTTGTTACCGCTTGATCAAGGCTATTCTCCCCCAGATGATAAGTAGCGGTGGTGGCAGTATCATCAACATGTCGTCGGTTGCTTCCAGTTTAAAAGGGGTGCCAAACCGGTTCGTGTATGGCGCCACCAAAGCGGCGGTGATTGGCTTGACAAAATCAGTTGCGAGGGATTACATCCAACAAGGCATTCGTTGCAATGCGATTTGTCCGGGCACGGTGGATACACCGTCGTTGCAGGATAGATTGAATGCGTTTGCAGATCCGGCTCAAGCGCGCCGGGATTTCATTGCCCGCCAACCGCTGGGTCGTCTTGGAACCGCGGAAGAGATTGCGCAACTGGCGCTTTACCTGGCCTCCGATGAATCCAGCTATACCACCGGCGTTGCGTACGTGATTGATGGCGGGTGGTGTCTCTGAATGAGTGTTGCGCTATGGTGGGACGGCGGGTTAAATACATGCATTTGTCTGTATTGTTCAGGCCTCTCTGAATGAAACTGTTACGTTATGGTGAAAGGGGGAGTGAAGCCCCCGGGGTCCTGGATGCCACCGGCAATATTCGCGACTTATCCGGGCACATTGATGATATCAGCGGCGCGACCTTACGCGCGGACTGCCTGAACAGACTACGAACCCTTGACCTGTCCACGTTGCCACGGGTTGAGGAAGGCGTGCGATACGGTCCTTGTGTGGCCGGTATCGGAAAATTTCTTTGCGTGGGCTTGAATTATTCCGATCATGCCGAAGAGTCCGGCTTTGCCGTGCCTGAAGAACCGGAAATATTTACCAAGGCCACCAGCGCGGTTAATGGCCCGGATGATGACATTATCAAACCGCGCTATGCCACCAAGCTGGATTGGGAAGTGGAACTGGGTGTCGTGATAGGAGAGGACGCGGCCTATATCTCAGTGGAAGATGCGCCCGAAGCCATCGCCGGTTATTGTGTGATCAATGACGTTTCCGAACGGGTGTTTCAACTGGAACGCGGGTCGCAATGGGACAAGGGCAAGGGGTGTGACACCTTTGGCCCGATTGGCCCCTGGCTGGTCACGCCCGATGAGATCGCGGACGTTAATAACCTGAATCTATGGCTGGAAGTGAACGGCAAGCGTTACCAGGATGGCAACACGAGAACCATGATTTTCAAGCCGGACTTTCTGGTCAGTTACCTCAGCCAGTTTATGAGCCTGCAACCGGGGGACGTGATTTCCACGGGTACCCCGCCGGG
>JAAXHV010000041.1:3134-12734 GCA_012270695.1 Gammaproteobacteria bacterium
GTTGCATCCCGATAGTTTCCATTTCCAGGTTAGGCAGAGCGGCACACAGCCGTTCTCGCTTGACATATAGTACTGCTTTAGTACTATTCATCAATGCCACCTAAAATTCGAGATCTAATCAATGAACTGAAAAAATGTGGGTTTGTTGATCGGGGAGGGAAGGGGAGCCATCGTAATTTCAGGCACCCCGCCGGGTTGAATATTACGATCAGTGGCAGGGCGGGAGATGATGCAAAGCATTATCAGGTCAAAGATGTAAGACGGGCAATTGAAAGGGTTAGTGATGAAGAAGGCTGATCAGTATCTCAAAATTGTAGAATGGTCGGAAGAAGACCAGTGTTATATCGGCCGTGTGCCCGGTTTGGCTCTCGGCGGTATCCACGGAAAAAATGAGACTAAAGTTTTTCAGGAATTAAGTACATTAATCGATGAATGGATAGAAATACACGAGGAGGACCACGCACCGTTACCTCCGGCAACGGCAGACAAGAGATATTCCGGCAAATTTAATTTACGCGTCGGGCCTGACCTGCATGAACGTCTGGCTATTGAAGCCTTGAAAGTGAGCGAGAGTTTAAACAGCTACTGCGTCAAGGTTCTCAGGGAGAAAGCTGAGTCAAGCGGGTAAAAAAATGAACACGACACACAACCTTAACATGGCCCGAATCAAGACTCAGGTGGCTATTGATAACGATAGGTCAATGACACACCGTACATTTGCGGATCGCCGAATACGGAAATGACTTCGCCTGCTATGGTGTACAGGTGAGTGACGTATTCCTCGTCAAACAGGTTCTTGCCCCATACGGCAACCTCCAGTGTATCGTTCGGGCTGTTCCAGGCCAGACGGGCATCGAACAGGTCAAATGATGGTTGTATGGCATAGGGTTCGAGTTCTCCACGCTGGTCATCAGTGTACCGGTAACTGATATTTGCCGTCAGCTCTCCTCTCCCGTTAAGAGGCAACATGTATTCTGCATTGATACTGTATTTGTTTCGCGGCGCACGGATCAGGTCATTGCCGGTTTGTCCCTCGAATACTGATCCGGGGACATTGGTATCGGTAAATTCCGAATCCAGGTATGAGTAAAATCCTGATAGGGTCAGGTTCTCCACGGGAACCCAGGTCAGTTCGAGTTCGACACCTTTGGCTTCTGCATCACTGGCGTTGAAGGTCTGGAAGACGCCGAAGCATTCAATCTGTGGAGTCGTCGGATCTTCGATGCAGCCCAGTCTGGGGCCGAAACTCTGGATCTGCAGGTCTTCATATTCCGTATAGAAGAATGCTGTATTCAATCTCACATTATCGAGCAGGTCTGATTTCAGGCCGATTTCATAGTTGAGGGCCTCTTCCTGGGCCAGTGGTTCGGTATCGACGATCGTAGTTGGAGCAGCCGGGAAGCCGCCACTCTTAAAGCCTTTCGTAATCGTCCCGTATATGGTCATTGCTTCCCGTGGTTGCCAGGTAAGGGATATTTTTGGGATGAAAGAAGTCCAGGTTTCTTCCCTGGTATTGGCGAATGTCTGGTTGATTACTACGAAATCGCCGGCCACGGCATTATTGACTATTTCTTTTTTCTCATACGTATAACGTCCACCCACGGTCAGGGTGATACCCTCTGTCAGAAGCCAGTCAACCTGGCTGAATCCGGCATAACTGTCAGTTTCATTGATTTGCCGATAACGATCAGTCCCACTGATGTTTTTATCTGCGAGGATATCAAACATTTCAAACCGGTTGGTTTGTTCATTCAGGTACCAGAATCCGATTACATAATTTAACGTGTCCGTATTACCACTCCAACGAATCTCCTGGGTGAATTGATCTGTTTTATCCAGGATGTCATCTGTGAGTGGAATTGAAACGCCGACCGAATCCATCTCCCAATCCACTTCATTTTCCCGGTAAGCAGTGATGGATTTCACTTCGCCTACCCCGAAATCATGGGTAACGTGCAGGCTTACCCCCCAGGCATCACGTTTGGCGAAACCATCGCTGGGATTTGTTGAACACTTTGGTCCCCTTGTGCCACAAAGCGCGCGATACTGGTCAACAATCGGTCCAAGTGCACCCACTATTTGTGTCTGGGGTATCCGTGCCATATCCTCAACGTCCAGCCTGTTATAGTCTGCTGTAAACATGACTTCCGTACTTTCACCCGTGTAGAGCAGTTGGCCGCGGTAAGCCTGGACGTCATCGTCTTTTTGCTTTTTATCCAACACGACGTTGTCCACCCAACCGTCCCGGTTACGATAAGAAAAGGAGAACTTACCGGCAAGATTCTCTGCCAGGGGGCCGGTTAACAGCCCGGCAAAGTCTGTGCGTTCATAATTGCCGAAATTCGCCCTCAATTTGGCTGAAAACTGCTCCGTATCCGGTTTGGTTGAGACAATATTAATTGCGCCACCGATGGTATTTTTACCGTACAAGGTGCCTTGCGGACCGCGTAATACTTCTACCCGTTCAATGTCAAACATCTCGGGATTGATATTGGATACCCGTCCCAGGTAGACCTCATCCACGAATATGGCCACCGAGTTGTCCGTTCCAGCACCGTCATCATTGGATGACACACCACGCAGGGCAATGATGTTCTGACCAGGTGAAAACGGCGAATAAGTCAGGCTTGGAACGCGGGTGGCAATATCGGTAAGGTCATGGATGTCGGCTCTTTCTATCGCCGACTCACTCAATGCCGATATTGCAATGGGCACGTCCTGCAGGTTCTCAACGCGACGCTGGGCAACAACAGTGATTTCTTCCAGCAGGCTGCCATGTTGTTGTGCATGGATGCTGGTAAGGTTCATTACTAACAGTATAACCACCAAAGCTCTGGATAAGGTCATCACAGCCCTCCTCTTGGTAAGTAAATTCATCATCGTAGCGATATTACCAATAATACTTGAAAAGTAAAATAATTGCAAGTATTATGAAGAATAAAATTTTTCTCCGTAATATAAAAATTAACTATTTGTTTTATTTTATTTTATTTTAGTTTCGTTTATACAGCTATTGGTTGTTTTTCAATATGGTAATACTTTAAAAATAAAATTTATTTGTGTGTAGGCCACCTTATGATTGAAGCGATAAATCTGAGTGCCGTTGAATTGGTCGAGCAAATCAAACAGCGGACGATCCGTGTTCTCGATGTCATGTTGCAAGTGATCGATCGTCTCGAAGAGGCAAGGCAACTGAACGCTTTTATCAGTGTGGATAAGGAGTTGATTCTGTCACGAGCGAAAGAACTCGATGCAAGGCTATCCGCTGGTGATCCACTGCCGTTACACGGTTTACCTATCAATGTGAAAGACAACATTGATACCGAAGATTATGCCACCACAGGAGGAACGCCTGCGCTGGTTGGCAACCATCCTGCAAACAATGCCAGTGCTGTTCAGAAGCTGATCAATGCCGGAGCCGTTGTTGTTGGAAAGGCAAACCTGCATGAACTTGCCTACGGCGTAACCAGCAATAACGCGTTTTTTGGCCCGGTGCGTAATTCTTATAATCATGACATGATTCCCGGTGGCAGCAGTGGTGGTTCGGCAGTGGCCGTAGCGGCGGGTATAACCCCCATCGGTCTGGGTACGGATACCGGAGGCTCAGTCCGGATACCTGCTGCGCTGTGCGGTGTTTGCGGTTACCGACCGTCTGCCGGACGCTATCCTGAACAGGGCATAATCAACATTTCTCATACGCGGGATACCGTGGGAACGCTGGCGCGAACTGTGGAGGATATTCGCCTGATCGATGGCGCGCTTACTCGTCATGGCCAAAAGGAAACAGTGGCATTGGAAAATCTTCGTATCGGCGTACCCATTAGCCCGTTCTACCAGCAACTTGATAAAGATGTTGCAGAGGTTATTAAAGTTGCGCTTGGGCGGTTGAAAAACAGTAAAGCAACGCTTGTGTGTGCGGACCTTGACGGCCTGTATGAGCTGAATGAAAAAGTTGGGTTTCCAATTGTATTGCACGAGACAATTCCAGACCTGAAAAAATATATCAATTCCCACGAGTTACCACTGGACGTCGAGACCTTGATAGAAAGTATCGCCAGTCAGGATGTAAAAAATATAATCAGCCCATTGCTGGGGGAAGGCGCCATACCTGATTTTGTTTACCAAGTCGCAAGGGATAAACATAGACCGGCTCTACAGCGACTTTATCGGGATTATTTTAGAAATCATAACCTGGATGCAATTGTCTATCCGACAACTCTGTTAACGGCCAGACCCATTGGCCAGGATGCTTCAGTCCAATTAGCCGGATGTCAGGTGCCTGTATTTTCTACTTATATCCACAACTGCGACCCTAGTGCGAATGCGGGCATACCCAGCTTGTCTATACCCGCAGGCCTGAACACAGACGGGTTGCCGGTTGGTATATCAATTGACGGGCCGGCGGGGTCTGATCGGAAGATATTGGCTATCGGTGCTGCTATTCAAACGATACTGCCGCAAATTAAAGGCCCGGTTTTGTAACTGGCCGGGCTAATGGCCAGGAGCGTTGGCGGGAATATCTGTAAAGGTTTTCACGATTTTGAAATCGATGCCTTCTGCTTCAGCCAGGTAAATGGTTTTGGTGCTGTGTCTGTTATGCATGACTATTGGTCCTCTCGGGCTTACGCAAGTAAAGCCCTCCGTAATAGGGGTAAGTTTTTGAACGTCCAATGATTTGGCCTTGGTCGTCAACCCGGCGAGAAAATGCAATCCATCGTAACAGGATTGTCCAACGACATTCAGCATCGGCGCATTTTCACCAAATTTTGACGTGTAACGATCTATAAAACTCCTGTTTTCTTCTGTCTCCAGGCAAGTGAAATAACCGCTGGAGGAAAAAATACCCTTGGAACACTCCATTCCGATGCCTAACAAAGTATTTTCTTCAATCAACGGGCCATAACGCAGAATCCTGTTCGACAAGTCCCTCGCGGCAAAGGCGCGGTTGAAATGGACTGAATCAGCGCCGACAAGGGTAATAAACACGGCATCTGGGCATGTTTCTTCAATTTGTCTTAGGGTGTGATCAAAATTTTCACTACCGAATGGTACATATTCTTCCCCTAGCACTTCACCCCCGATTAACCCGATGAATTGTTTGGCCAGCCAGTTAGTCGTGTAGGGCCATTGGTAGCAGTTGCCCACCATATACCAGGTGTCCACCTCTTTTTCCTGCATGATGCAGGGTATGACAGGTGACAACTGTTGGTAGGGAGTCTCTCCGAGAACAAACAAGCCTTTGCCGGTTTCGTTTCCCTCATAGGGCGGCGTATAGATATAGGGGATGCTTCCTTGAATGTGTCGAGAGACAATGTTTCTGACGGCGCTGTCGTGTGCACCGATAAGCGCTTTACAATTTTTCGACAGCACCCGCTCCAGTTCTCTCACGAAAACTTGGTTATCACTACCCACGTCAATGAATTCCAAATTTATTTTTGCGCCGAGCAACCCGCCCTCCTGGTTGATTTCTTCACCGGCCAACAAGGCACAGTCTCGAATGGAAGGACCGAATAGTCCCCCGGGGCCGCTCGTGGCTGCCAATATGCTGACGGTTACATCGTCCATTTGAATCACTCAGGCTGGTATTACGAGTTACTTATAATACGTTACAGGGGTAAAGAAGTGAATGCGTCTTCACTCAAACGGTTGACAGTCGTTGGTATGATAGGCTTGTCCGGGTATGATGACTCTTGCTCAGGTAGGAGAAAATCCGTTTGACTAAACGTATCTTCGATAATCATTTGGCCAGTTTGATGGCAAGGGTCGGTCGTAAGGTGAATAACCGATTGACTGCTGAGCTACGTAGTATAGGACTGAGTCTGGATGCTTGGCTGGTGCTGAATATACTTGTTACCGAAGGCAGTAAGTCAATGGGAGAGATTGCGGATTCACTGGTTTTAAATCTTGCTACCGCTACAAAACTGATAGATCGCATGGTAAACGACAACCTGGTTTACCGCAGACCGTATTATCGAGACCGGCGTATTGTCGAAATCTTTCCATCAGACGCAGGGGTGATACGACACGAAGTGGCAAAAAAACTGGTGGCAAAAGAGCAGGCTGCCCTGGAGAAACTGATCCCTGATCTCGACCGGTTGATGCACGAGCTGGTCCGGTTAAATCAGGACCTGGACCAGAAAAAACCATGATGTCGTACATTCAGAAAGCGACGCGCCTGATACGCTCGACGGCATCGAAATGGCTGTCGTTGCTTAACACCGCAAGAGCGTGCTGGCGGGCTAGTGCGGCGACCCAGGCGTCATTCGGCGGTATGGGAGTTCCCTGCTGTTTCAGTTCGAGGCGAATATCGGCATACACATCCGCCGTCCCTGAAGTGACCGTTGCAATTTCCGTCAGCGGCAGATGACGGGTTAACCAGTCCTCGTAGCGGCGACGATGGCGCGACTGGCGGATGCCGAAATAGTACTCGCCGAGAACGACGCTGGGCACCACCAGCCGGTCGGCCGAGCGGAGCGGTGCCTCGACCCCGGCATACCCCTCCGCCCACGCGGACAGGGCGTTGGTGTCGAGGATCATGGGAGATCTTCGGAGGAGAGCCTCTCAAACTCCCTTTCGATCAATTTGAGGATACGACGGTTCTCATCAGCAAGGTCGGACAGCGCACCGAACCCTGCCATCCAAGGAGGCTCAGCGCCGCTGTTCCCGGTCTCGCTCGCACAGCGCCGGAGCCGTTCCTCAAGCGCTTCGGTGAAAAACCGCCTCAAGGTAATGCCGCGGGCGGCGGCAACGGTCTTGGCCTGCCGAAACGCGTCGTCAGGGAGATCGATGGTCGTCTTCATGCAACCATATTTCCATAATTACGGCAAAATATCAAGTCTTTACCCCCGTTCCCCGCTGGAGCAGGTAAAGGGAAAAGAACGACAGGACGAAGATAAACAGTAAGATGATGATGAACGCAACGTAGATGTTGATGTCGGAAACACCCAGGATGCCGTAGCGGAAAGCGTTCACCATGTACAGTATCGGATTGGCCAGGGAGATGGATTGCCATAAGCGCGGCAGCAGGTCTATGGAATAAAACACTCCCCCCAGGTATATCAAGGGGGTCAGCACGAAAGTCGGGATGATGGAGATGTCATCGAAGTTCTTCGCGAATATGCCGTTAAGAAAACCACCCAGGGAAAACAGGATGGAAGTCAGTATGACGATACTTAAAACGATGAAGGGGTTGTAAAGCGAAGGCTTGCCGGTGAAGAACAACGCAATGACCGTCACGATCAGTCCCACAATCAGACCCCTGAGCACCCCCCCGGAAATATAGCCGGCCAGGATTATCCAGTTCGGCACCGGCGCGACGATCATTTCCTCGATATGGCGTTGAAAGCGGGCGCCGAAAAAAGAAGAGGAAACGTTGGAATAGGCGTTGTTGATGATTGACATCATGATGATTCCCGGGGCAATAAATTCCATATAGGAAAATCCGCCCATCATGCCGATGCGGGGGCCGATCAGGTTGCCGAATATGATGAAGTAGAGCGCCATGCTGATCGCCGCCGGCAGGATGGTTTGTGTCCAGATGCGCATGAACCGGGTGATCTCCTTGGTAACGATCGTCCTGTAGGCGACGAACAGGCGGTCAGGAGACATGTTCCTGCCCCTCATCGTCTAGTAAACGGATGAATAACTCTTCCAGCCTGTTAGTCTTGTTGCGCATGCTGCTGACGATAATCCAGTGTTCGGAGAGCATCTCGAACACGGCGTTGGCGTTCTGTTCCTTGTTGATGACCACTTCCAGGGTCATCGGGTCTATCTGGCGTATGTCCAGGAACGGCATATCCGGCAGTTTCTCGATGGGGCTGGCCAGGTCCAGGATAAACGTCTCCGAGTGCAATTTGGCCAGCAGGTCCTTTTTGTGGCCGAATTCAATGATCGATCCCTTGTCGATAATGGCGATATTACGGCACAGGCTTTCTGCTTCTTCCAGGTAATGGGTGGTAAGGACGATGGTTGTGCCGTTGCGGTTGATCTCTTTCAAAAATTCCCAGGTGGAACGGCGCAGTTCCACGTCCACCCCGGCAGTCGGCTCATCCAGCAGTAATAATTCCGGTTCATGGATCAGTGCCCTGGCAATCATCAAGCGGCGTTTGAGGCCGCCGGAGAGGTTTCTGGAAATGTCATTGCGCCGCTCCCACATACCCAGTTGCCGCAGGTATTGCTCCGCCCTGACGTGTGCCAGTTTCCGCTCAATTCCATAATAGCCTGCCTGGTTCAGCAGGATATTCAGGCAGGTTTCGAACAGTGAGAAGTTGATCTCCTGGGGAACGATGCCGAGCCGGGCCTTGATCTCGGTAATACGGGTATCGCTGTCCAGGCCGAGGACTCTGACACTGCCGGCTGTTTTGGTCACCAGCGAGGAGATAATGCCGATAGTGGTTGACTTGCCGGCGCCGTTAGGCCCAAGCAGGGCGAAGAAGTCGCCTTCATCCACATCCATGTCGATTCCTTTCAATGCCTGAAATCCGTTCCTGTAGGTTTTCTCCAGGCGGTTAATCTCCAGCGCTTTCATGCGTAGTACGAAAATACCTCACGGCATGTCCATGTATGAATGGGCTTGCCGCGCTTACGGCAAGTTACTGGTTTCTGCCCTTATACGCCCTGACGGCAGAGTTGAACAGTTCGCCTATCGACTGCATTTCATCCACCATTTTATTGTGGAACAGGTTATTGATCTGCAATTGTTCTTCGGTTGCGGTTTCTCCCCAGCTTTGACTGAGTTCATCCAGGCAGGTCAAAACGGCTTCGCCTTTGGCAATATAGTCCTGGATGCCGCGTTGCGCTTCCAGCATCTCTTCTTCGCTGGATTTCAGCCCGTTTGGTATGGAAGGTTTCTCCGGCATCGGGCAGGTTTCAATCACTTCGCTGGATGCGGAATCAGCCATGACCAGCATGGACTGCATCGATGCAATGCAGATAATCAGGGTAAATGGTAACCACAAAGCTGAGAACTTCATGAGTGCCTCCTATGACATTATGTTTTCAGATTGCCAGAGAATATATACTACAAATCCTGTGCTTCTGGCTTAAACCGTTATCATACAGTGTTTTCTATTTGGGATCAGGATACCTGGGGTCAGAGTAAAATTATTCGATATTCGGCGTTTGACTACAGATCTCGACGATTTTACTCTGACCCCGATATTCAAATTCTATGAGCAAGGTGTTAATCCGGCAGTTCGGCTTGCGGGAATACCAAGGCATCCACAAAGCCATGGTTGAGTTTACCAACCGGCGCGACCCTGAGACTGCGGATGAAATCTGGTGCCTGGAACACGAGCCGGTATTCACCCTGGGTCTGGCGGGCAAGACCGAACACCTGCTGGACCCGGGCGCCATCACTGTGCAAAGGACGGACCGGGGCGGGCAGGTCACTTACCATGGCCCGGGTCAACTGGTTGTTTACCTGCTGCTCGACCTGAAGCGGCTGGGCATATCCATCAGGAAGTATGTTAACCTGCTGGAACAGGCGGTCATCAATTTTCTCGCGACCTTCGACCTGGAGGCGCGCCGTCGCCCGGGGATGCCGGGCGTGTACCTTGACGACAGCAAGATCGCGGCCCTGGGCGTGCGGGTGAGAAAAGG